>CAZWOY010000087.1:0-11487 GCA_964635255.1 uncultured bacterium | reverse complement strand
GCAAAACAACTGATCTCCCAAAAGATAAAACTATTTTATGCGCTTATTAATAACTACCCAGGATTCGGTGAATCCGGGCTGCGTCGCGTCTCTGTGTTTCTGTGGTTGGCTTCCCGCTTAAGAAACACGAATCCATTCTTTTCGCCTATTACTTCGACATTTGGATGATTTCTCCACTTATGGTGGAACTTGGCTAAGAAATACGCCGGCTTATCGATTGGTCCTTCTAAAAGCCATTCCTTCCATCGCTTCTTCGGTATATTTTTATAGGCTGAACTCTGTTCCGGGCGCTTTCTGGAGTAAAAGAGCTGCGCATAGCTTTTGAATCCTAAAACCTCGATATAGACGTCCTTGCCTTGAAGGCTCTCATAGAATTCAATCGCCGCTCGCTGCGTGTAGGCTTCAATTCGGGGAACAAATACGATTAGGGAGGAATAGATTAAAACTATTGTGCCAATTGTCAATCCTAAGAATCCTTTTAGTGTCTTTCTTTTTCGAATAAGCGCGGAAGAAAATATTACTGCGCCGATATAGAAAAGGCCAAAAATCAGCGTCCAATGGCTCCAATCGACCTCAGCCTGCATGTTTGCGGCGGCGAATTTGTCCTTTATCAGCGGGATAAAACTCTCAATATACAGTCCGAATACAGGTAGAATCACGAACAGCAGTCCAATTAAGACGCCGGCGGCGATCAGCCCAATGTTCTCAAATTTTCGCCATTTAACATTTCTCTCTATCAGCCGGTTAACGCCTAAAGCGGCTAAGAACGTAATCGGGAAATAAGCCAAAGAGGAATAATGAACGATCTTTGTTTTCACGACGGAAAAAACAACCAGCGTTACAATCAACAATAAAACCATCCAAATTCTAAACTGATCTTGTCGTTCGTCTTCTGCAGCGTTTCGCTTAAAGCCTTTGAAAGCAAAAATCGACGCCGGAAAACAGCCGAATAGAAGTACGAGAAAATGGTAGTAAATCGGTCCGCCATGGCTTGCATCGCCCGTTGTTAAGAGCCTGATTTGATATTTTATGAATTGCTGTATAAACCAGGGACCATTTTTTATGTATTCGATTCCGAACCACAATATTGACAAAAATGCCGTCGCAATCAGGTATAAGATAATTTCTTTCCATGGAAAAGGCTGTTTTTTAACATTGATTAAGTAATATACCGCCCAGGTCGATCCCGGCAGAAGCAGTCCGACAGGTCCTTTGGTTAGAACAGCCAAACCGGTGAACAATCCGGCCAGAATTAGATTCTGCAGACCTCTTTCCCGTCGTTCTATTGCCGGATCGAAATATTTAAAAAGGAAATAGACCCCTAAAAACATATTCAAGTTAAACAACGGATCGATAATGCCCGACCTGAAGTAGAAATGCGGCAGCAGCGAACCTGCGTACGCCAATACCCACAGCAAACCAAATCGCTTGTCGAATAATCGAGAACCGATTAGGTACAAAAGCGCAAGCGTTATTATTCCGATAATGGCATTCGGAAATCGCGCCGCAAATTCGTTAACGCCGAAAATTTTCATACTTAGCGCTTGCATCCATATAAAAAGCGGCGGCTTCTCCCAGAATTCGCGGTAATCTATCTGAACATGAAAGTAATCGCCGGTAACCAGCATCTCGCGCGCCGATTCAGCGAAGTTGATCTCATCCCAGTCGAACAGATGAACGTTGCCGAAAAAGGGAATGAATAAAAAAGCGCTGATAATTATTATCAGCGGTATTATTGTCGAATCTTTAAGGTTTTGCATTTACAAAATAACCGCGATTATCGTCTTAATCACGTTTTTTCCGCGTTACTATCCGTTGCCTTTTTCCGAATAAAAATAACAATCCATAGAATAACACAAAGCAACCCCAATAAACAACCGAACCAAACCAATTAATTTCCGCCTCATAATTATTTAAATTTCCATTATATCGAAAAACAGGGTTTAAATACAGGATAACGCTGTCAGACTCGATTTCAGTTCTGATATAGGTATCATCGGCTTTAAAAGCGTATTCCGCCAGGTCAGAATTTTCAATTTTTCCTCGAACATCGCCATTTTGACCAATAAAGCGAAATTCTTTAGCAATCGTATCGCATTTTACGCTCACAGCCATTCCGGCGGTTACAACCGAATTAAGAGAGATATCCGCGAAACCTCCATGTCCCGACACGCCGTAAGCGTTCCCCGTCGATAGCGATTTCAGGATCCCGTCCGCTCCAGGCGCGTCCGACCTTATCATTGTCCAATAACGGCCTGTTTCATCGGGATTGTTTATATCGTGCGTATCATCATTCCCGACAATCCAGGCTGTTCGACCTGCTGAAAGCGCCGCGTCCCAATGTCTGAAAGATTTTCGATAATGATTCAAGACTTCGATGCAATCGTAGCCGGTCAGTTTTGAGAAATCCTCCGGCTTGAAACCATGCATAAACTTCGGATGCGCTATCGCTAAAACCTCAGTCGTCGGATCGATCAGATTTATGATAAACTGCTTATGATGCAAGGTCTGGAAAAGCGGTAAATCATACCAGACCACCTTCCCGGCGCCGATGCACAAATGATGGCGTTTCCAGACGTTATATCCATGTTCATATACCGGAATATACAGGCTGTCTCCCGGAACGGGCTGGGATATCGATTGATAGTTTGAAAGACCGACAACGTCATAGCCCATATTTTTATAGGCGTCGTAGTATTCGCCGCCGGAACCTTTGCCGTCGGTGACGCCTGACCAGGCTTTAGAATGCCCTTGAAAATTGCATTTGTACCATTCGCCGCTGTTTTGCCTATACGGATTGAAAAGCGTATTGCCTGAAAACATTTGCGAATCAGGGAAATGGTAAAGCGGACTGAATGCATAGGGCAAAACGAGTAGCAGCGCTAAACCTAATATCGCCCAGTAAAAAATCCTGAATTTCAATCTAACTCTTTTCCCATCGTTTACTTTTTTCTTGTCATTAAAATTACTGTATTACATGCCAAAATGCGATAAACATCAATGGAGAATTTATCTTTAAGGAAATGTATTAAAGTTATATACACTCGAACCGATAAATATTACCATGTGTAATAATAAGCAAAAAACATTTTAAAATACCCATATCTTACCCAACTAAGAACATTCTTTTCTCCTCATTCTCAACTTATTTGGAATGATGAGTTTTTTGAAGTATTTTTATTAATTGAGCGAAAACTAAAAAATAGTATTGACTTCATAATATTTATTGATTATTCTAAAATGTTATGCCTCAAACGATAAGGAAATAAAATATGTATTTAGAAGAAGTTAAACTTGGTCTTCTTGATGGCGTGGTTCCGAGAAAGCTGCTTCTTAAATGCAATAAAATAGGCGCGGAAACCATTGGCGATTATTTCAGGCTAAAAGACTCATTTTTTTCAGCCAAGGGCGTTAGTTATAATTATAAATCTCATTACCATAAATATGCCAAGATCTTCCGCAAGTTTCCGGGGTACTTTATTAGTTTAAAGAATGTATATTATCCAGTTCATTTATTTAAGATTTATGACAAATCTGATTTAAAACAACTATCCTTGAGTTGTTTAGAAGGAGAATTTAACGCAACGCTAATAAAAAAATTAAAGGAAAAAGGCGTCAGAAATATCTACGAACTAATCGTATGCGACAAAATCGATTTAATCGACTCGATATCTTACAGCGTCGTGGCAAACAGGGAGTTGAAGCGACTTTTATCCAGTTTAGCCGAGCGCCCAAATTATGTAGTTAGTTCGTTTTTAAATAAACGATTCCAAATACCGTTAAAGGTCTCTTTGGATGCGGATATAGAAATAATGCCGCTTAATTTGATTAGGGAGATCATTCCTGAATTTATTTATCAATACATGTTGTCATTGGGAGTAAATACGATTGGAGAATTTAAGAATTTCGATTTTGGCGGCGTAGTCCTGGATCCAGATACTAATAATATAACATTTTTCAAAGCCTATAGGCTTCGAAATAATCTTTTTTACAATCAATTGAATTCTTTAATATCAGTTGTTAATAGCCATTTAAATTTAATGCCAAAAAAATTATATCTCCCTGAATATAAAAATGATCTTATTCATTTGATCTGTGATATTATCTCTGAATTTATTGATTCATCTTGCACTGAGCGAAATAAATTTATTTTCAGATCTCGATATTTTTCAAATGATCCTGTTTCTCAAACACTCGAAAACATTGGGATAAAATACGGAATAACTAGGGAACGGGCGCGGCAAATATGCAAAAGGGAATCAAATTTTACCGACGAACTATTGTCCGGACAATTAGTATCTAAAAATGATCCGAAGAGAGAGTATTTAATAAGTCATAGTATCAGATCCTCGATAAAAAACATCCACAAAGAAATGAAAAATATTATATTTATAAGCTTGAAAAAACTCTCAGAATCCCTCTATGATCGATTTAGAATTGTATTTAATCCTGACGACGGAAAGTATTTTCCCTATTTTCTTTTGTTGGATCTTGAGAAATTTTATTATTACGAAACTGAGTATTATTTTAACACAAACTTTATAAATAAAGGCAAGTTGACAATTTTGATAAATAAAATTAAACTAATTATTTCTAAAAAACCTCAACCGACTAAATATTCAGATTTATTGAATAAAATAACAAAGATCTATGGTCCGGTTAATGAGAAATTATTGAAAGCAATACTTCATAATTTAAAAGAAATTGATGAAGTAATTTACAATAATAAAAGTCATTATAAATTAATATATAATAATTATTACTTACTAAAGTCTGAATTGTACAAGATACTGCACGAAAACCGCGAACCAATGCATAAAGCGACAATTCTTAAAAAACTTCGCCAAGACAAAGAATTTAGAAAAACCTATACATTACAAATCAACGAACCTAAATTATCCAGAATTTTGATAGAAGATCCGGCATTTAAACCGATAGGCAAAACCGGATTTTGGACCTATGTAGATTTCGAAGAAATCGACGATACTAAGATGTATGAAATAATATTGGATATTTATAAGCAATATAATCGTACTTTGACTAGAGATGAGATTATCAAGGGGGTAAGGAAAAAAAGAAAATATATTACTAAAATGTCGATAAATAAATTTCTGAATAATTATAATAAATTTGAAAATATGGGCGATGGCGAAATACTATTTAACAAAAGAGAAAAAAGATCAGCTAAATCAAGCGAATTGAAGGGAAAGTCGATGGTCGATCATAAAGATTTATTTAATGCTATTAGCAAATTATTTAAGAATAATGGCTTCTATCCAATCCCGAAAAAAGACATAAAAAAATTAATACAAAATAAATTTAATATTAGTTCGAACTATGCTTACAAAAAACTGGCTAAATTATCCTATTTGGAGAATATTGAAATCGATAATATAAGGTATATAATATATAAACACGATCCTAACCTGCAATCAAAATAAGCAATAGTATTATTTTGAAAATTATGCAATATATTACATTACATTTTATTAAAACAAGATATTATTACTACCTGCATGAAAAAGTGTCATTGCGAGTCTGCCTTTAACAGACTAAGCAATCTCCTAATATCTTGATATTGCATAGTATTCCTCATCAAGCGGATTCCGTGCGATGGTGACTATTTTACGCACATAGTAGTATTGCAAATTACATTTCTCGTTTTTGAATCGTTTAACAATTCCATTGTTTTTCTATAACTTTCGTAAGCTATGCTTCAGATTTCATTCAAACCTTTCAAATTAGTTCTCGAATTATTTAATATCAAGTAAAACGATTAAGCTAAAGAACATAGTAGAGTAACTGCGATTATGCTTAAAACTTGCTTTCTGTTAGCATTAGTCCTTTTCGCTCCGGCGTCAGGCTATGGCTGGGCGGACTGGAAATGCCTGAAAAACGAATATTATAAAGTATTCTATAAACCTCAATACGAGAACCAGGCTTATGAACTCTTTTACATGTTCGATTATATAAGACCGGAAATTGAACGCTTTACCGGCGCCGGCATCGGACATCTTCCGGTAACGCTGGAGGACAAAGGTATGGTGGTCAATGGGTTGTCACATCCTGTTTTTAACTTCATTAGACTAAACACAACTCCGCCTCTCGGTGGAAATCTCTCTTATACGCGAAACTGGTTTTCCGCAGTCGGCGCTCATGAATTAACTCATATTTATCATCTCACTAAAACAGAAGGCTTGCCGGAAGTTTTAAGTTCGATATTCGGCAATATATTCACTCCGAATCTAACTTCGCCGCTTTGGATAATCGAGGGTTCGCCCGTGTATGCAGAATCGATGGTTTTTCCAAATCAGGGCCGATTAAACGACGGTTATTTCCATGCCTATATAGAGGCGAGACATTCGGCAGGCAGGTTTCCCGATATTATGACCGCCACCGCTCAACCGCTGGAATATCCGTTGGGGGCAGCCTATTTATATGGCGGTATGTTTTGGGAGTATTTGGCGGGCAAATATGGCGCAGAAAGATTTTCCGCCTTTTACGCCGCAAACGGTTCCAGCGTTTTATCTCTGCTTTCCCCAATTCTCCCCTGCATCGGGATAGATAGAGCTTCTAAACAAACCTTTGGCAAGAGCCTGCCGGAACTGTGGGCAGAATGGAAAAGCGAACAAGAGGCAAAGGGACATTATTCGAGAGAAAGCCGGAAACTGACTGAACGCGGGTGGCGGATCGAAGATATTGAATATGAAAACGGTAAAATATACGCCTCGAGATCCTATCGCAAGAAAACCGGACCATACAGCCATTTTAGTATTAATGAACTAAGCGAGTACGATCCCCTGACCAATTCAGAACGGACGCTGTTTCTTTCAACTGCGCCCTGGAGTTTGAATTTGGATATAAACGGAGACGAGCTCTATTACGCCGTCGTCGAAACAAAAAGAGGATTCGACAACGCTTCAAATCTGACGTTCGGAACATACCACGCTATTCGCAGGCGCAACCTGCAAACCGGATCCGATGACGCCGTCCTTAAAGGCGCGATCAGGGCTTTTACGGCATTACCGGATAGTTCGATACTTTACAGTGAAGATATCAAAGGCGAATTCGGCTCAAACCTGTTTAGTTATGAAAATGGCGCTAAACATTTTCATTTCAGAAGCGATTGCCTCATAAATGAGATCGAAACAGATGGCGAAAGAATTGTCGTACAAGCGCGGAAAGAGTGGGAAAACTACAATCTCTATGAACTTGACCTTACAAATCAAAAACTGAAACCACTCGTCAAAACCCCTTACTGGACGGGAGATATTTCACTGTTCGAGGATCGGTTATATTTCAGCTCCAATCGAGGCAAAGAATATCGAATTTTTTATTATGATTTTGCAACCGAAGAGATCTTCGAAAGTGAATCTGAAGAATATCGACGCAATCCGCATTTTGACAAAACGAAAGAAAAATTGTATTTCACAGGTCTGAATTCCTATGGCGAGGACATATATAGCGCCGGTATTCAATTTGAAGAAACAGCTTTCGATGAAACTTTACCGGCCGCTCCGCAATTCACAAAAACGGAGGGTATTCGCAAAGGTTCATACTGGGATAATCTGGCGGCTTTAGCGCCTAAATTGCGGTTTCCCATTATTTACACAGATGAAGACTCGGCGGCTGTCGGAGTCGTTCTGGCGGGAGCTGACGCCGTCGGCGATTTCCCGATGTATATAACTTCCTTTCAATATGATTATAAAAGGCAAAAACCTAATTATTCATTGGAACTGCAGTTCAATTATTTCGCTCCGCTGTACGGATCGATAAGCTATACCGATTTCGACGAAGGAACGCTTCGAGCGGCTGTGAGGTATCCGTTTTTAGTTCGCCAATCGGCTGGATTGCAGAATGTCTCGATTGGGTTGTCCAGCAACCGATTCGACGATTTTCAGCGCCATTTGATACAGCAGGATATTTCGCTCAGGTTTGGATTTCCATTTACGGAATTTCGCTGCGATTTTGCATTATTAACCGAAAGCGAAACTCTGGGATCGACTTTGCACAGAACCGGTTTGTATTCAGAGTTAAACTTGAGACAATATACAGGCTTCGGCGAACTTCGAACGCGCCTCCGTCACATTCACGATCTCGAAAGCCCCGACAAGGCCTTTCCAATTCTAAGAGGCTGCAATCACGAATCACGCGCCCGCAAGGGCTATTTCGGTTCACTTGACGTTCATATCCCGATGCTGGAAATCAGAACCGGTTTATGGAATCCGAACATTTATTTCGAGGATTTCATAGCGACTCCGTTCATTGAATATGCAGATTGTCACGGTTTCGATAATCAGTATTCCTATGGTTTGGAGCTGCATCAGGAAGTAAAAGCCTTTTTCAGCTGCCTGCAATTGGATCTGGGTTTGAGGTTTGTTCAGAATGAACTGGAGGAAAAGAAGGTGGAGTGGTTTATTCGGACTGGGGTTTTATAAATTTGTTCAACAAGAGCAGACAATCTATTTAATCAACAGCGCCTTTCGGGAAAAAACCCTTCCCGAAGCCTCAAGCCGAACGAAATATAATCCTGAAGACAGATAACGCGCGTCGAATACCTTCTTGTGGACGCCCGGTTTCAATCGACGATCGGCTAAAGTTGATATTATCCGCCCATTTTGATCAATTAACAGCAATGAGACACCCGATGAATTTGGCAAAAAGTATGTAAGAGTCATGGTCGTATTAAACGGATTCGGATAGATGGAAATGATCTCAAAATTCCGAAGAAAAGATTTATTTTGCTCGGTTATATCGAGCGCATTGCCTCTGAGTTCAACTGTGAATACCCGATTGATAAAATCGTTTGTGAATATTTCCAAAGATCCTTCATATTCGATATAGCGAGTAGGGCGGAAACCGATCGGTATTTCGCAATCGTCTCCCGGCTGCAATACAATATTCCGAACCTGCTCGCTGAAAAAGGCGTCGCCTTCGATCCAAATCTGAAAAAGCGTTAAATCTACATCGCCGGCATTGCGCAGCGTTACCGGCAGATAGGCTGCGCTGTCCACGTCCACGTGTCCGAAATCCAAAATTTCCGGTTCCACAATTCCTAAACGCTCTATGGCTTGTCCGAAAACTTCGACGAAAACTTCCGGATTTTGCTCATCGTTGGATTCGATTCTAATTCTGCCCTCGTGTCCTCCCCGCTGCTGCGGCGTAAATACGACGTCAACCGCGACGCTGCAGCTCGGAGCGATAGAAATTTCATCTCCAAAGTTTACTTCAAAATTATTGTCATTCACAGAAATTTCTTGAATCAGTAATTCGCCGGTACCGTTATTTCGGATATAGAGGTTTTCCGACGCCCTTTCGCCGGCTTGGATCGCGTTAAAACGTATGGCTATAGGATTTACCGCTATTTCGGGAACAGGCGTAAATCGATACACGCTGAGATTTGTATAATCGGCGACATATATCAGGTCGTCATCGACCACAATATCGTTTGCCACTCCTGGCGTGTCGTAAAAGCCGACATCGACCGGCCTGCGGGGATTGGCGATATTGATTGCATGGATACCCGCCCAATCGGAGGTGACATAGGCATGATCTCCGGATACTTTTACTCTTTTTATATCCGCCCTCGCCGGGATAAAGCTCATTAGCTCCGGCTCGCGGGGATCGGATACATTTATTAAGCATAATCCGCGTTCTTCCACCGCCATACACAGTACGCGCGGCGGCTGCTGTCCTTGAGTTTCAAAATCGATATCATAAGCGCCGTGAATATCGAACCTGCCTATGTTTACGGGATTTTCAAGATTGCGGATATCGATGATCATCAACCCAAGTTGATATACTGCAATATATGCATATCCTCTATGAATTTTTAATCCATGGCAGTTTCCGCCATGGATGTTCAAAAACCCAAGGTAATCTACGCGCCGGGGATTGCGTATGTCAAATATATATACGCCGTTTATAAATCGCTCGTCCGTGATTGTTATATAAGCCAGGTTATTATCGATTTCGACGTCATTCGCAAATCCATTCAATCGACGATAATATAATTCATCCGGATCTTCCGGATCCCTTAAGTCATAGACGCCAAATCCATATCCGCCGTCAGCCACATAGGCGATCCGGTCTATCACCTTTATTTTATTAGCGTCGCCCGGCGTGTCGATCGATCCGATCTCTTCCAAACGATCATCACCAACATCGAGAATGCGAACGCCGCCTAAACTGTCATCGGCGACATAAACTCTGCCATCTTCAATATCCAAGCCCTGCGCATATCCATCAGTTTGATAAAATCCTATTTCGCGGGGATTTTCAGGATCATCGATATCGACCACTCGCAATCCCCTCCAGTAGTCGGCTACAAAGGCAATATCCTCGGAAACGCTGACCGCTCTCGCATAGCCGGGAGTGTTGTATAATCCGGTTTCGTCGATGTTTTCGGGATCGCTGATATCGCAGATAACAAGCCCCCGATTGACGCCGCAGGCTAAATAGGCGAAATCTCCCACAACCGTCACTCCCCAGACATATCCTGCATCGGGATGATGTCCAATTTGATGGGGATGAACTGGTTCGGTCGCATCAAAAATTCGCAATCCCCCCGATCCATCCGCTAAATAAATTATATCGTTAATTGCATCTAAGCCTTTTGATTCGCTGAGGTTTCGAATGAAGCTGATTTGTCGAGGTTGATTTGGATTGCTTATATCGAGAATAACAAGATTATTCAAATCATCCGCCACGTAAGCATAGTCGCCGGATAACACTATTTCCTTGGCGTCGCCGCGGGTATCGAAAACGCTTATTTCACGAGGATTGCGACGATCGTTGACGTCGATGATCCTCACCCCGGATTCGCCGTCCGCGATGTAGGCAAGATCGCCGGAAACAGTTATATCCCAAGCCTTCCCCGGTGTATTTATCGCGCTTGTGAGAACAGGATTTTCGGGATCGCTGATATTGACAATCGACATGCCAAAAAGATCGTCTGCGATATAAGCCCAATCTCCGTCAACATCCAATCCATAAGCGTTTCCCTGGTTCTCGTCCCAGTATCCGGCAACAAAAGGCTCGTTGGGATCGGAAACATCGACGATTTGAAGCCCCGATCTGCCGCAGGCGAGGAAACAAAAGCCGGCTTCATAATCGATATCGTAAGCGGCGTCCCAATGGTTGTAAATCCGGGCGAGTTTTTCTATAGAGGAACGCTCTTGCGCAACCAACGCCGCAGCAATGCAAGCTGTCAGAATCAAAACAGCGGAAAGCGCATGTATTTTCACTTCAAACCTCCTCACAAAATCCAGACAAATCGAATGTTACAAGTATAACAAAACAGGATAACTTATATAATATAGCGATTTTCTGGTTAAATAAAAATATAACTCGGCGAAAGTTTAACTCAAGTTTCACAGTTTATAAAAATTTATCAATAGTAGTGGCGCCAGCGTCCTTGCCTGCGATGTTTATATTACTGGGAAAATAGACCGCTTAATCTCCCCCCTTCTATCTGAAGGGGGGATA
>CAZWOY010000086.1:0-11519 GCA_964635255.1 uncultured bacterium | reverse complement strand
AGCAGATTGCTTAGTCTGCTAAAGGCAGACTCGCAATGACACTTTTTTCTGCACGCAGTAATAACTATATAAGGCCGATATGCATTCCCACGCTCCAGCGTGGAAACGAGCCGGTAATTTGGACGCTATTTATTGCACATTGTAATAAAAATATTTTACTAAGCCGTTTATGATAAAGTCAACTGAAAATCACCGCGCCCTTCTAATACAAGCCGAAGACTTGACATTCTAATTAGAAAAGTATATCATACTATTTTCTGTCTTTAAAACAGATTTTATACAATATTGAAAAAGAAGAATCCAGAAATACCGCGCGACTGGTTTGTTAATTGGTTTGATGAGTGGTATCTGACAGTATATCGACGCCGTGATAAAAATGAAGCGAAAAAACTTGTAAGCCGGCTTCCTATCTGGGATTATCTACGTGAGATAAAAAAACCGGATAATTGGGATTGCTGGTGTTTGGACGTCGGCTGTGGTTCTGGAAGATATGCCCGGGAGATTGCCGCGAAAGGATTTGAAGTTCTTGGAGTCGATTTATCTAAAACATTATTGAAAAAGGCTGATAGCGAAATTTCACACACATCGCCATACTATGTGCAAGCCGACATGCGAAAACTGCCGGTCTTAAACAAATTCGTTTTAGCTGCAAGCCTGTTTACAAGTTTCGGCTACTTTAAATCGATCAGTGAACACAAAACGGTACTGAGACAAATTTACAATTGTCTTTTAGACAAAGGCGTCTTTATCCTCGATATTCCGAACAAAAAAACTTTAGAACGGTTCGTGGAGGGAAATCCAAATTCAGAACGCAGGATAGATAATGTCAGAGTCATAGAAAATAGATGGATCGATAAAATGCACCAACGAGTGAACAAAGAAATTCAGATTATCGGCAATAAAATTCAGCGCACTTATTACGAATCGGTCCGCCTGTTCGAACGCGCGGAAATTGAAGGTCTTCTTTTAGAATCCGGTTTTAATCTCGATGAATTCAGCCCTTGGGGCGACTACACGGGAAAAACGTTAACTGAGAATAGTCCTCGAATGATTCATTTCGGAGTTAGAAATGCCTGAGACGATCACATGGGCGAACTTGCGCGGCATTACACATATTGCGAGCGATTATGTGGAAGGCAAACCAGACGTAATTTCGCTGCTTGGCGGAGATTGGCGGAATGAATCGACAAGAGAGAACGTTGGAAACCGGAGACGAAGCTTTGAGAACACTCCCCAAATAGGAAGCGCAATCCGTCGATCTTACGGGGAAATGGAAATTCCTTTCGAAGTCGAACATAATCTGGAAGCTCTTGACAATCCGGACACTCTGGCAATTGTTACAGGTCAGCAATTAGGATTATTCGGCGGTTCTTTACTGGTGTTTTACAAAGCCCTGAGCGCGATATTTATGGCGCGTCATCTGGAAAATCACAGCGATCGGCGGGTTGTTCCGGTCTTCTGGATGGAGTCGGCGGATGCTGATTTCAGTGAAGTAAATAGAATTGGTTTCCCGCCGGATGACGTATTCCCACGCCGGTTGACTTATACTCCAAGGGATATTGTCGCCGGTCGTTCCGCTAAGTATCATATTATGACCTCCGAAATCGAAGAAGTCAGAAAAAGTATTATAGAATGGCTGAAACCTCTTCCTAAAAGTAAATCTTATATCGACCTTCTGAACAGCGCTTATCAGCCGAATCGCTCTATGGCAGGCGCATTTAGAGAATTATTGACTGGATTGCTGGGAGATCTGGGGCTGATCCTAATCGATCCGCTTGATCCGGCGATTGTTCAACGCACCGAATTGTTTTGGGACAATATTCTCGAATCGCCAAATGGAATGAATCGAGCGTTTTCAGTCTCATCCGGCGACGTTCAAAAACAGAGGCGTCCTTTGCAGGTCCGGTTGCGGGAAGGCGCACTCCCGATGTATCTTATCGATAAAGAAGGAATTC
Organism: uncultured bacterium; assembly: GCA_964635255.1. Taxonomy (GTDB): domain Bacteria; phylum Electryoneota; class AABM5-125-24; order Hatepunaeales; family Hatepunaeaceae; genus CAZWOY01. The sequence goes on along the minus strand of CAZWOY010000086.1, from coordinate 9,564 downwards.
GTCATAGAATTCATGGCGGCAAAGACAAGTGGAGAGCCGGAAACGTTGATAAAGAATACACCGATAAACAATTACGCAGGCTAATTGAAAATCCTGATATTATATTTTCGCCCAATGTTCTTTTACGCCCTTTACTCCAGGATTGGTTGCTGCCAACGTGGATATACATGGGAGGCCCCTCGGAAATAGCCTATCATGCGCAGATCGGGAGGGCTTATGATCAGTTGAATATGCCGAGACCGCTGATCGCGCCTCGAATAAGCGCCACATTGGTCGAACGGCAGGCTCGAAGATGGCTCGATAAACATAATTGGAAGGTTTTAGACGCTCTCGGCGGCTTGGAGATACTTCTGCGATCCGATGGCAAAGCCGAATCGCTGGACGGCATGTTCGACAATGGAAGATCGCACCTCAAAGGCTGGATCGACCGTATCGGACAAAGCGCCGACGCGGCAAGCATTAATATCACACAGGAATTAGACGTTGCCGGCAGAAAAATGGAGTACCAGTGGAATAAGCTGCAGAAAAACGTGGTTAAAAAAATTGCCGAACGCGATAACTCACGGAATATACACGCGGAAAAACTGCAGCGCCACTTACTTCCGGATGAGATGCTGCAGGAGAGGCATAATAATATATTGTACTATTTAGCGAAATACGGAACGAAGGTGATCCAGCTCATCGATTCCGAAAAGGATTTATTCAATCCTAAACACATTGTGTTAGATTTGGAGCAAGAACAATGAATCTTGACGTTCTGGCGGTCAGTCCTCATCCCGATGACGTCGAATTAGGGTGCAGCGGGACATTAATCCAATTGGTGGATAAAGGCTATCGCGTTGGAGTTGCCGAATTGACCCAGGCGCTGCTTTCAACCGGAGGCGATCCGGTTACGCGCGAACACGAATCGGATGCAGCCTCTAAGGAGATGGAAATTCATAGAAAATATCAGTTTGGTTTAAAAGAGGGCAATCTGCATCCGACAAATGAGAATATTTACCGGCTGGCGACGCTTATCAGAAGAACGCGCCCTTACTTGTTATTCGCACCCTATTTCGAGGATCGTCATCCCGATCATTGCGCCGCCTCAGAATTGGCGAAAGCGGCATGTTTCTGGGCGGGCGTCGGCAAATATGGCGACAATCAACCGCCGCACAGACCGCATAGACTTGTTTACTACTACCTGCACTGGGAAGGTCCGGTTTCATTTATTGTCGATATCAGCGCTACTTTCGACCGTAAACTCAAAGCGATTCGTTCTTATCATTCACAGTTTTTTGCCATGCCCAGCGACCGGTCGATGACCTATATCTCAAGACCGGAATTTCTTGAAAAGATCATAAATCGCGCCCGATATTACGGTTCGAAAATTGGCGCTGAATATGGCGAACCATTCTTCACACGCGAGGAAAACAGGGTCGAGGACGTTATGACGTGGGCGAACGATCAGGGCGTTGTCGGTTGAAAATCGGAATCTCCTGCTATCCGACGTTCGGCGGCAGCGGCGTAGTGGCAAGCGAGCTCGGAATGGCGCTGGCAGATCGCGGGCATGAGGTTCATTTTATTTCCTACGCCATCCCGGGCAGGTTAAGCGTATTCCGCTCCGGCATACATTATCACAAAGTTTCCGTTCCCGAATATCCGCTGTTCGAATATCCTCCCTATTCCCTGGCTCTCGCCTCTCACTTGTCAGAAGCCTCGAAACGATATAAACTCGATTTAATTCACGCTCATTACGCGATACCGCACGCCGCCAGCGCATTGCTGGCGCGGGACATGACAGGCGGCAAACTCAAGGTGGCGACTACTTTGCATGGCACGGACGTAACCCTGGTCGGCAGAGATCCGTCCTTCATGCCGATCACAAAGCACGCCATCGAAAGCTCGGACGCCGTCAGCGCCGTATCGGTATTCCTGCGCGACGAGGTATGCTGCGTCTTGACATGCGACAAGCATATCGAAGTGATTTATAATTTCATTAATCCCGATTATTACCGCAATCTGAAATACAGCCATCTGCGGAAATTATTCGCTCCCAACGGTGAAAAGCTGCTCGTCCATGTCTCGAATATGCGCCCGATTAAGCGCGTGCAGGACGTTATGGAAATTTTCCTGAAACTCAGGAAGCGGTTAAAGCCGCCCCTTAAGCTTCTTCTAGTCGGGCAGGGACCTGAGTTGCCCAACCTTGAAAAAATTGCCTATAAAAACGACATAGAAAAAGACGTAATCTTTTTAGGCAATCGCGAAACGACAGCCGAAATAATTGCCGCTTCCGATCTGTTTCTGCTCCCCAGCCAAACCGAGAGTTTCGGCTTAGCCGCCTTGGAAGCTATGGCGAGCGGAACGCCGCCGATCACAACCAACGTTGGAGGCTTGCCCGAAGTAATCCGCGACGCCGAAACCGGTTTCCTGTGCGACATAGGCGACCTAGAAACCATGACCGAAAGAGCCTGCGGCCTACTGACCGACGGCGGCCTCTACAAAAAAATGGCAAAAGCCGGAAAGGAGTGGGCGTTTGACCGGTTCGACATTGGGAAGGTCATTCGGGAATATGAAGGATTTTATGAAGGGGTGTGGAGTTAAATCGATATTGGCAATCCGTTCATAACGCTTAAAGCAGTGTAAAAAAAGTAAAACTCAAAACACAAGGAACTGATGAAAGAAAAAGAGCAAAACCAGCTGCAATGCTTTAACTGCAATCAATTTTTTCCATTGTTTTACGGGGAACCCACAGAATATGGCGTTTGTTTGTTAGAGCCGGCTTTAGATCCTTATTTGGAGGATATTTTAGAAGACCTTGAAAACGCTCCCTGCCAGGATCTGTTGCATGAAAAGAGATTTTCCGGAAATACAGAAGTATGCGAGAATTTCGAGGAAATAGAGGAAGGCTTCGAATTAAAGGACGATTACGCGTTCGTTGAAGAGCTAAAAGAAATTGTTGAATCGGGAGAGGAGGATCCCGAGCGCGTGCAAGAAGCTCTTACAAGCGCTTATATCAGGCACAGATTTAGAACCGATTCTGTTGAGGGTCTTATTGAAGCTTTTGACAGCGGAGACCTCGAAGCGAAAAAGAAAACGGTCCATACCCTGGGCGGATTAATATGTTTCGATAACAAAGAGGCTTTTGAAGCTCTGTTAAATTTCTTCAAACGCCTGCCCCCGCCTTCGACAATCGAGGAAGTCCATTTTAAAATGGAAGTATTGAACGAACTGAGCCGGAGCCAGACGAAGTCGCCATTAATACCTATATTAATCCAGGAGCTTTACGACGTGCGTTCAAACAACACCACGAAACAATGGGTAACAAAAATTCTAAGATTCCTAAACGGCTGTCCGTTAGAGGAAACGCGCGAGCCTCTGGAAAAACTCCTGAAGGAATCGAACCTGACCTACAGGCGCAAAGATCAGATTAAGACTATTTTACATGGCGGCAGTATCGATAGATGGTTCTGGTGATGAGCGGCTGATATTCAAATCTGATTTCAATGTAGGGCGGGTTCTTAACCCGCCTGATCCGTACGTGAGGAACAGATGCGCTATAATTTGCGCTGGTTGTTACAAAATATTACAAATTTTTATTGCAGCCAGATTATGTCTTTATTAACATGATCTTATCTCAAATCTATTTTTTTCAGCTTCTTTTTCTAATTTTCTATAAAAATCTTTCAATTTTTCGCTCAATTTATCAAAATCAAAACCTTTCCCGCTTGTCAACTTTAATACAGCCTTATGCTTATATTCTTTATCTCCGATCATAACGCTTTTCAAATTCGTAAAGAGGATCATTTTTATTATGCCATCCTTGATGTCGCCCACAGAAGGTAAAATACCGGATTTGGTGTGTTTAGCTTCAATTAGCTCAATTTTATCGTCCTTAATGATTATTTCATCGGCAGTGAAAAAATAATTTCCGCCAAGATAGTTTTTAATTGTAATAGTACATTTGGTCCCATCTACAAATTCTTTTGGCTGCGTTGTAACGCTCTCGCGCTGTTGGGCGGTGTGGGCGAGCGATCTTGAAAGATTCATAAAACTATCCTTCTCGCTTGTAATATCTTCAATCCTTTTTATAGCATGTTTTTCAGAATGCATCTCGACGCCTGATTTTTTCGATATTTCTTTATAGTATTTTAACGCATTATTTGCTATAGCACGGATATTTCCTACTTGTTCAAGATTCCAATGCAACGCATCTGACTGGTAGTTTGACAACTCGTGAAACTTTTCAAGAAGGTACAGTTTGTCAAATCGCTGATTTGTTATTTTATTTTCATATCGAAAGCTTTTTTCCGCTGTTGAATAATAGGCAATAATGACATAAACGCCTAATAAACTCATTAGCGAAATTGTATCCCATTGCAAGTAGTCTCTATCGCCTCTTTTGCCTTCATCTTTCCAGATAGGAATAATCGTAATTTTCTTACCTGAAAAAGATAATGTCTCATATACTCTTTCGTAAGGATACGATCTTGTTCGTTTTGCCGATACCCACCAACTTACTGCGAACTGTTTATTAGCACTTAATAGGATTTTAAAAGCGCCTTCCCGCGGGAAGCCTTCAATTATATCTTGTAATGTGTAAACATTCAAGTCTCTGCAAAGTAAAGGTGTATAATTTATGCCGGTAATTTCTGCGGTTACGTTCATGATAAGGCCTTTTCTTTAATCCTTTTTACTATCTCGAATCTATCCTCTTTATCATCCAAAAATCCTTGTTCCATCCCAAATCCAACCTTCTCCCGAATAACCGGAACCAACTCTTCCTTGATTTCAATCCCGATGCTATTCCGCCCAAGCGCCCGCGCCACTTTCATAGTTGTGCCGCTGCCAACAAACGGATCGAGGACGGTTTCGTTTTTATAGGCAAAAAGTTTGATAATCCGGTAAGGCAGTTCTTCCGGGAATGCAGCGATATCTTTTTCTAATTTGGAATTCGGCAGAACGTTGGTCATCTCCCACAGAGACATGTACCATTTGTTCTTTTGGAATTCCTCCTTGTCGATTGCCGATTCGAATTTTTCAGGTTTGGAAATTGACTTGTAGTTAAACTTGCCTTTCTGAAAAATGAGAATGCTTTCCAATAGGTTATCAGGATAGAAATACATCGGATAGGGATTCTGTAGCAACACCCCGCTGCGGCGGCTGATCCTAAGGTAGCCGTCGGGCTTTTTCCAGATGATGCGCTCTCGATAGCGGAAGCCGGCTTGCTGAAAGATTTTGGTGGCGTCGGCGACGATGGGGAATTTTTGGCTGTTAACCAGCATGTCATCGATGTTTAAAACCGCAATTCTTCCGTCTTGTAAAACGCGAAACGTCTCGCGAGCCACATTATCGAGCAGCGTTAAGTAATGTTCATCATAAGTTGCGAATAAGTCTTTATAATCGAACGGCGCATTAAAATACGGCGGCGAGGTTACCATAAGCTGGACAGAATCGCTATCTACCTCTTGCATCGATGAACAGTCGCCTATGATTAATTTGTGGGTTGTGGGCATCCTAATTTCTTTTAGATTACTCGAGTTCTACCTACGATCGACAACCAAAACAAAGTATAACCCATCCCCACCCTAATCCAAACAAAAACCTCAAAAAATAGAATCCACCTAAAATCCATGCCGCAGCCTCGTATATTTATAACCAAGCGAAGCCTTACCGGCTGTAAAAAATTACGCAATTTAAAATTCCTTCTCAGATTCTCACAAAAAATTCGCAAATATTGCATACTATATAAATTTGGATTTAACGAAATTTTTTCTTAGATTCTTTTATAATAGTATAGTGTGACAAAAAGGAGAATATATGTCTAATTCCAATACAGCCAAGCAGCGCCTCGTAGCGGTGTCGAACCGGCTGCCGTTTTCGCTGGAAAGGGAAGAGCATCAATGGATTGTGCATCCCGGCAGCGGCGGTTTGATCAGCGCTATGGTGCCGGTGCTGCGCAATAGAGACGGGCTTTGGATCGGGTGGTCGGGAACGTCCGGCGACTATGATTGGGACGAGATACTTAAGAACGCTAAAGTCGAAACCGGATACAACCTCCATCCGGTCTCGCTGACCGAAGAAGAGGTGGATAAATTTTACAACGGCTTTTCCAATCAGGTCGTCTGGCCGTTGTTTCATGATCTGCAAACGCGCTGCAACTTCGACCTTGAATTCTGGAACTACTACCGCGCCGTTAACGATAAATTCGCCGACGTAATTTGCAAAGCCAGCAACGAAAACGACTTCCTGTGGGTGCATGACTACCACTTGATGCACGTGGCTAAAGCGATAAAAGCTCGCGGCGTCAACCGCAGAACCGGATTTTTCCTGCATATACCTTTTCCGGTTGCGGATATTTTCGTCAAAATGCCCTGGCGCTCCGGGATCTTGCGAGGACTGCTTGAATTCGACCTGATCGGTTTCCAAACCCAGCGCGACCGGCGGCATTTTATCCACTGCCTCGAATACTTGATTAAAGACGTCGTCGTCGAAGGCGAAGGCGCGGTGTTGACCGTTCGCGTCGGAGATCGCACCGTTCGGATCGGCAATTTCCCGATCGGGATCGACTTCGACGCTTTTGCAAAACCCGCCGCTTCCGATGATGTCAGCGAACGTGTGCGCACGCTGCAGGATTCGATGGACGGAGCGCAGATAATCCTCTGCGTCGATAGGCTCGATTACACTAAAGGCATTCCCGAACGGCTGCGCGCCTTCAAATACGCGCTTGAACATTATCCCGAACTTCACCGGCGGGTGACGATGGTTCAGGTTGTCGTTCCCAGCCGGACAGGCGTCGGTCAGTACCGGTCGCTGAAGGCTGAAATCGAACAGCTTGTCGGCGAGATCAACGGCAAATTTACCTATCATAGCTGGGTTCCGATCCACCACATGTATCGCTCGCTGAACCGCGATGAGTTGATCGCTCACTACCGCGCGGCGCATATCGGATTGATTACGCCGCTCAAAGACGGCATGAACCTCGTCTGTAAGGAATACTGCGCCAGCCATGTCAAGGATGACGGAGCGCTGATACTGAGCGAATTTGCTGGATCGGCGGCTCAATTCCAGGGCAAGGCGATATTAGTGAATCCGCACGACGTGAAAGGCGTCGCCGACGCGATCCACACAGCCTTTAAAATGGATATCGGCGAAAAAATCAGGCGGATGACTGAAATGCGCAGGATAGTTAAGGAACACAACATTTTCTGGTGGGTCGATTCGTTCCTGAGAGCCTCGGTAGAAAAAAAGCTCCAGGATTTTCCGACAATGCGTGAATACGTACCGGTGATGGATGAAGAAACTGCCGCCGAAGTTTAAAGTCGAACAGATAAATGAATTCGATCTGATAGCTCGAATAAAGAGCCTTATTTCGGATTCGAAAAATGCAAACGTTGTAATCGACGCCGGCGACGACAGCGCCGCAGTTCGGGGATCGGATGGCAAACTGAGTTTATATACCGTCGATATGCTCGTTGAAGATAAGCATTTCAGACTGGATTGGATCGACGCTTTTACCTTGGGCAAGCGCGCGATCGCCGTGAACATCAGCGATATCGCCGCTATGGGTGGGACGCCGGAATATGCGTTAGTTTCGCTTTGCATACCGGGCAGTCTCGAAGTAGATTTTATCGAGCGGATGTTCGAGGGCATGAGAGTATTGATGAGCGGGTACGAAGGCAGAATTATCGGGGGGAATATTTCCAGCGGCGTGGATAAATTAATCATCGATGTGACGCTTATCGGATCGGTTGAGCAAGACAGGCTGATTGCGCGAAGCGGCGCCCGCCCCGGAGACCGGGTGTTTGTATCCGGTTTTGCAGGATCTGGAGTCGGCGGTTTATTGACGCTCATGAGATACGGCGCTTCCTTTCCGAAGGAATTCGGTAAAATGGTCAACGCCTATCTTGCGCCGCTTCCCAGCGTCGGATTAGCCCGATTGCTCGCCGAGCGAGGATTGGCGACTGCGATGATCGACGTCAGCGACGGAATTTCCGGCGACCTTATCCATATTTTAGAATCCAGCAAAGTAAGCGCGGAACTTTATATCGATCGTTTGCCCGTCACCGCTGATTTTAGAAAGTTCTGCGAGAATAATGGCTATGATCCTTATTCAACAGCCCTTCACGGCGGGGATAGTTATGAACTGCTGTTCACGGTAAAAGAGGATGTTTCCATAGACGAAATAACCAAGATAGCGGTCGAGATTGAAACGCCTCTTACGGAAATCGGCAGAATCACTGAGGATGGCGAAAACCGGGTCATTTCAGACCGGGGCAATACGAAAATCCCGTTGGAGTCCAAAGGATGGGATCATTTTCGAAGGAACCGGGGGAAAGCTAACAAGGATTTTCAAGATTAATGTTCTCGAGTATGATTCCGGATTGTTATTTCTCAGTGGGACAGGCGTTTCTGCCTGCCTTATCATCACTACAGAATTGTTGGCTGGCAGGCGGGGACGCCTGTTCTGCCGAATCGAATTGGTTTCCGAAGGAAAATGCGCTTCACTAATTTAATCCCAGTAATAACCGGGCCCACCGCCGTAGGCAAAACAGCCGCGGCTGTGGTAATCGCCCAAAAAATCGGCGCGGAAATTATTTCCGCCGACTCGAGGCAATTCTATCGCGGCCTGGAAATCGGAACCGGAGCTCCATCAGCAGAAGAATTGACCAGAGTTCCCCACCATTTCGTCAGTTTTTTAGAGCCGCACGAACGCAGCTCCGCCGGTGAATTCGCATCACTCGCCAGGGTAAAGATCAAAGAGCTTTGGGAAAAAGACGTCACGCCTATGATAGTGGGAGGATCGGGATTGTATATCCGCGCCTTGATCGACGGTTTATCTCCCATTCCCAAACCCGATCCTGAATTGCGCAATGCGATTCGAGAAGAAATCGACAACCGCGGGACGCCCGCAATGATCGAAGAGTTGCAGAGCGTGGATCCGGTATATGCCGGCAAAGTGGGCGTCAACGATCGGAAAAGGCTGGTCAGAGCGTTGGAGGTCTATCGAATGACCGGCAAGTCGTTTACAGAATGGCGCCGGATTAAACCGTCCGGATTGGCGGATGAAACGATGTTGTTCTGTCTGAATCGCCCCCGACCGGAATTGCATAAAATTATTGAAAAACGCATCGGAAATATGATAGAACTGGGGTGGATCCAAGAAGTCAAAAGGCTGATCGATAAGTACGGAAGCCGTACAGATCTGCCAAAAACCGTTCTCGAAGGTTTAGGCTACCGTGAAATAACAGCCTATATCGCTGGAGAGATAAATTTAGAAGAGGCGGTCGAACGAACCATTATATCCACCAGGCAGTTCGCCAAGCGTCAAATTACCTGGTTCAAAGCTGAAGAACGGATGATTTGGCTTGAATCTTCTGGCGATAATGCGTGTGAAGAATGGATTTCAGCCATACTAAAAAAGCTCATTTAAGCGAACTGGGCTGTGCAAGATTAATGACTTATAAGGATTTTTAGCGTCAGGCGTTCTTGCCTGACGGAGTTCTCAACTCGTTTCCACGCAGGAGCGTAAGGACGAGTTAAGGTCGGTATGCATTCCCACGCAGGAGCGTGGGAACGAGTTAA
>CAZWOY010000085.1:0-11546 GCA_964635255.1 uncultured bacterium | reverse complement strand
ATTATCGCATTGAGTGCGCGCTTCAGCGCGTACCGGGCGTCTCATGCGCGCTGAAGCGCGCACTCAATGTGATTAAGCCAGCTATTTCACATTCTGTGATGAATCTCGCTCGCCCGCCGCTCGGAACGCTAAATCTACCGAATCAACACAACCTTCCGAACAGCGGTCTCAGCGCCGGCTCGCATTTCGACGAAATAAACGCCGCTTGTTAGCTCTGCGCCTTCGATCAGTGTTTCATGGCTTCCGGCTTTTTTCCATCCGTTCTCTAAAATTTGAACCGACCTGCCGCTGACGTCGGTCAACTCCAACGTCAATTTCCGTAATTCGGGCAGCGAATATTTTATCAGCAGTTGGCTGTTGAACGGATTGGGATAAACCGAATTTAAGCCGAATTCAACCGGCGGCTCCGCGCTTCCGTTAAGCTCGACGACCCAGAAATCATCTGTGATATATCTCGAAGCTCCGCGCTTCGTTACATATTCGACAGGCGTTTCCTGACCATCCTTGAATACTTTTAAACTCAGCTCATCATCGGCCAGAGCGCCGTCGATTGCTTTGGTCGTAGGATCGTCTCCCCAAAGAACGAATCCTGCGGCGCCTCCGCTGAAAACTCCTGAACCGACTAATTTATCGCCGGCGTACACTCCGATTTCGAAAGCCTCGGCTGTACTCCCAAGAACCAGCAGACTCATATTCGAACCGGTCGGTTTTAAATCAGGCAGAATTCGGTTCGAAAGTCGTTCTCTTACCGGCTGCGATCCGTCAAACAGGTTCACGCCTTCCTCTTCCAGCCGGTACCTCAGCTCCGCATCCTCGCGCAATTTCACTTGATATCCCTGTCCCTCGCGCATGGGCCCCATGTTGCTGAAGCCGAATTCCGTGTTGTAAAACCTGCCCATGCCGTCCTTTGCCATTATCAATTGCTCTTCGATCCCTGACAAAGCCGTAACCGCATCGACCGGTTCGCGCGGGTAATAGGCGATCATGTTCCAGCCTTCGATCAATTCGATCGGATCGTCCGCCATCACGGTAACGCCTTCCACAGTCAATTCGGCGGCTGCGGTCAGTTTCATCTGGTAGCCTTCCGACACTTCCCAGCCGGGGATATTGTTGAAATTGAATTCGGGATTGTAAAACCTGCCCATACCGTCCTTCATTAATTCCAGCAGATCGTTTTCAACCAGCGGCTGCGTAATGACCGTGACGTCCTCTTCGTCCGGCTGGAGATTGAGCGAAACCAGATTCCAACCTAACAATAATTGCAGCGTTCTTTGCGAATGCACCGGTCCCTGCACGACGTCCAAAGTAACCGGGATGACGGTCTCTCTGCCAAATCCATCGTGGCTGAACACAAATTCGCCCTCGAACTCGACCGGCGGCAGTTCCGCGGCGTCTAAAACCACGTGAAACTCCTGCTCTTCCTCCGCTTCGATAACGCCCTCAGCCGGTTCGATGCTGAACCAGTCGCGGCGGGCGTCGAGCTGCCAGATCATTATGTGGTCTCCGCCATCGTTAGGCGAAATATTTGCGACGTGTATAAACACCCAGCTATAGACGTCGAATTCGTTCGATATGAACGCGCCTTCCGGCGACGCATCCATTTCCGGTTCGAGGAAACGGACTAATTCCATCTCGCCCTCGTCCGGATTGTTCTTGTAAACGACCATCAGATCGGTATCCCGGTCTTTGGCGAATACATACAAAGGCATGCCATCCGGATCGTCCTCCCAATAGGCAAGCCCGTACATCCGTAAATCCTGACGGTCAAGTTCCGCCTGCCGGGCGCCTTCGCGGTTGATCGCCACTATGTCGGTGGTAGTGCCGCACGTCCACAGCCATTCACGGTCGGGATCCCAAGCCAGACTGTTGGTCGGGTTAAACTGTCCTTCGAATTCAACCTGCACTTCGCCTTCAAGATCGAATCCGATGATTCTTTCATCGATAGCTCCCCAAATCAACTCGCCGTCCCAGGCGAGGTCGTTCATACCCCGGCGTTCTTCGGTCGGCTGCTGCAACGTCTCCACCAGTTCGCCGTCGCGGTTGAGGATGTAAATAACCGGATCGTTATCGCCGTCGCTGGCGACATAAAACCGGTCGTCGATAAACACAACGCCGTTTACTCGGGCGTCGTCCAGGTCTTCGCCGACGTTATAAACATTCCTTAATTCCCAAGGATCGGCGTCGGCGTTTCCGGGCAGCCTGCGTTCGACGCTGTAGGTCAGGGGCGCGTTCCCGTCATTGGAAACCGAAAAATCGCGTTCGGTCTGGTCGCCGGGAGAGATCTCAACTTCAATGCCTTCGATATCCGGATTGCATTCCGCATGGAGCAGCGCCATAGAAGCGTCGGTTTCTTCGCCGTCTTCAACAATGACTTCATCCAGAACGAAATCGAAATACTCGCCATAATTACAAGTTAATGCGTATTCTCCGGCGGGCATGTTAATCATGTCGAACGCGCCTTCTTCGTCGCTGTATCTGATGACGCCGGACGGCTGGGCGACAATCATGGCGCCTTCTATCGGCTGGTCGTCCGCGGCGCCGGTAATCGCGCCGGCGATAGAACCGGTTGGCGCACCATTCGATACTATTACAGGAATGGAAATCGATCCAAGTTCGTTAAATCTGATTACCAGTTCGGCGATGTTGACGCTTTCCGCTTCGAGCTCTTCTTCGACAATCGTCAATTCGATCTCAGTTTCGCCTCCGGCTTCGATTTCGCCGGCTTCAGGATCGAAAGTCAGCCACGTGATCCATGAATCTTCTGGCCCAAAAGCGATTGCCATTTCTTCCTCAATGTAATCATATTCGTCATTGACCATCGTAAAGCCAAGATCGCGGGCTTCATTCTGGAAACCGACCAGAATCGAACGTCGATCCATGTCTTCGCTGCCTAATACTTGATACTGATAAACAATCAGTCCGCTCGCATTAACAATAACCTGAAATGTCCAGGGATCGCCGTTTCCAACTCCCTGATCCTCCCAATGCTGAATTTCATTCCATTGGATAATTGCCTGGTTCTGCTCATTCGTCCAGAACCAGATTTCACCGTCACGCAAGGGATCGAAATCCTGATCCATGACGGCGAGCATGGTCGGGGGCGGCGTGTTGTTAGGCGCTCCCGGCTGATCAGTCGGCAAAGGACCCCAATCGGGCCAATGAAACACAACTTCGCGCGCTTCGACAAACGACGCCCAGCCGTTGGTGTGGAATCCGACGCTGTTGTAAACTTCGCCGTAATACTCGATTTCAAAGCCGAGTTCGAACATGCCGTGGTAACTGTCATCGGCAAGGTTTTCAACATTTTCCGCATCCTCGAATTCGGTAATGTCGATCCAGTTGTAAACCGGTCCGTCGTCCTCGTTGCTGTCCCGCCATTCGTAAGTCGCATCGTCCGGACCGCCGCGGTCGTCTCGCCAGGGTTCGATGTATCCCCCCGCTTCCTCTTCCATCTCCCAGTGAAGATTCCTGACTCTGATCGAAAACTCGACCGCCTCTTCCCCGTCGTTTCGGATCGTCAACGGTCCGTCCGGTTCGTCGCCATCCGGCAATGCTGCCATAATTCCAAGCGGGGATACGCTGACGTCAGCAAAACAAAAAGATGTAAAAAATAGGATCAGAACTGCATAAATGAATTTGTCACGAAGCATTGCAATCTCCTTTGGATTGTATTATTCCCAAGCCATCTGCATCCTCAGATGGCTCAATTCAGTCATTGCAATCCTCGTATGGAGGTCATTTTTAGGAAAGCAGATCAGGATTGCATAGCGTTAAAACGCTTGTTCTTCTCAATCCCCCCGTTGCGCGCTATGCGCAGTCATTTCCGCAAAACAGGTATAGAGAGCTTGCAGACGCCCTCGTCTGCAAGCTCTCGGACAAGATTATCTTAACAGAACCACTTTCCAGCGGGAAACCTGTTCGCCCGCCTTCAGATTTAGCATATACACTCCGCTGGGAAGCGTTCCGGCTTCGAACGAAACCTGATGAACGCCGGCGGATTTGTGACCTGTAAGAATGTCTTTCACAATTCTCCCATGCAGGTCATAAACCGCGAGACTTATATCCGCGCTTTCCACCAATCCGAATTTGACGACCGTGCTGCTGTTGAATGGATTCGGATGAGCGGACTCGATTCCGAATTCAACCGGCTGCAGCGGGGCGTCGCCTAATTCTACCGCCAGGAAACTGTCGGTCTGATACTTTCCGTCTCCCGCAAGCGTTGTGTATCCAACCGGAATCGACTCTTCGCCGGTATGCAGAATCAGGCTTAATTCCTGTCCTTTAAGAGCGCCGTCGATTTTTTCTGTGGTCGGATCGTCTCCCCACACGGCAATTCCGCATCTCGCGCCGTTCAAAACGCCGGATCCGACGAATTCTTCACCGGTGTAAACTCCGATTTCGCCTTGAAGGCCGCCGTTCGAGATAACAAGCAGACTCATGTTCGATCCGGTGTTCTTCGCTTCCGGCAGATATTGCAGCGGCAGGTTCCGGCTCTGAACCGCAGCCGCTTCGTCTTCTTCAGCCCGCAGTCTGTAAACAAGCTCCGCGTCGCCGTCCAATTTCACAAGGTAGCCGTTGCCTTCGCTCATTCGGCCCATGTTGCTAAAGTCCCATTCGGGATTGTAAAAGCGGCCCAAACCGTCTTTCGCCATCAGCAATTGATCGCCGAGTCCGGCCAGAGCAATGACCGCATCGACGGGAACGCGCGGATAGTAGCTGATCATCTGCCAGCCGTCGATCAGTTCCAACGGCGTGTCAGCCATAACCGTCATCCCTTCGAGCGTCAGTTGTCCCGCCGCGCGCATTTTAATTAAATATCCCTCATCGACGAACCAGCCGGGAATATTGTTAAAGTTGAATTCGGGATTGTAAAACTGTCCCATTCCGTTTTTCATCATCAGGAGCAAGTTATCTTCCACCAATCCTTGCGTGAGTTCGACGATGTCTTCCTCATCAGGTTGAAGATTAACGCTGACCATATTCCATCCGACTCCAAGCTCAAGCATTCTTTGTGCATGAACGGGACCTTCGACAATGTCTAATGTAACCGGAATAATAGTTTCGCCGCCTTCGGCGTTGTGAGTAAAGACCAGTCTCCCTTCGTAAGCCGCGAAATCATATCCGGCGGCGTTGAACGAGACGGTAAACCGCTGTTCGTCTCCGGCTTCGACCTCGCCCGCCATCGGATCAACGGCAAACCAGTCGAGGCGCGGGGCAAGCTGCCAGCAATCGAGCCGGTCGCCGCCTTCATCGTTCGAAGCGTTGGACATAGCCAGAATGTTCCAACTGCAGCGGTCATATTGATTTGTGATCGATATCCCCGATGGACTGCCGCCTAATTCGGTCACAATCTCCGCAACGAATGTCATGTCGCCGTTTTCGACGTTGCATTTATGAATTACCGGCATATCGGTTTCACGGTCGAGATTGTGAATATAGAGATTATATCCATCCGGATCGTTCGCCCACCAGCCGAAACCGTACATACGCAGATCCTGACGGTCGATTTCGGCAATTTCTTCGCCGTCGCGGTTTACAGCGACGACGTCGGAAGTCGTAGCGGCGCACCAGAGCAAATCATTGCCGGGATCGTAAGTTATGCAGGTAGTCGGATTAACCGGCGATTCGAAAGAATGTACAACCTCCCCATCCAGGGTAATGCCATAGATCATTTCGCCGATTCCGCCCCAAATCAATTCGCCGTCCCAGGCTAAATCGCGCATTCCGCGGTTATCCTCGCCCGGCTGCTCTATTTGATCGATTTCATTGCCTTCGCTATCTAAAACATAAAGCACGGGATTTCTGTCGTGCGCGCCGGAAATGTAGTATCTGTCGTCGATCAATAGAACGCCCTCCAGACGGGTGTCCTCGACCGTTTCCCCCGCCATAATCGACTCGCGCAGGATATACGGTTCGATCTCGGCTTCCTCGATGAGACGCCTTGCTACTGAATAAGTTAAAGGTCCGTTTCCTGAATTTTCCACGGTCAGATTGAATTCTTCCTCGCCATCCAGCCCGGTTTCGATCGTAATATTGTCATCTGAAGGCACAAATTCGGGATGCGTCAAGCTCAATTCGACCTCGAGCGTATCGTCTTCTTCCAGATGGAGGTCGTCCATCGTCATCGTGTTGTATCCCAATTTTGAAGCGGTCAGGCTGAAATCGCCCTGCGGACCGTAACGGAAAATGAAGTGTCCCTCTTCATCGGTGTATCCGCGATGTTCCTGGGACGTCTCTATTAAAACTTCCGCAATCGGCTCATCAGTTTCTTCGTCGGCAACCCAGCCATGAAGATAGCCGCCGTGATCCGGACCAGAAATCTTCGCTTGAATGGCATAATCGCCCGACCAGGCGTGCGAGTATGATTCGCCGTCATTGCGGGTCTGCATCATCGCCGCCGGCATTTTAAGATTCGTTCCGGCGATAGGCGGCGTGTTATCGCTGCGGAAATTGCCTCCGTTGACGAAGAAATAGCTGACCATCAGCGCTTCGCCTTCATGGAAAGTAACATAGTCATCCTCTTCCAGTTCGACCGTACACCAGCCTTGCCCGTCAGGATTGCCGACTCCCTGCCACTCGATGGCAAACTCGCCGGATTCGATATCCATGACAACTATCTGGAAGGGGCATTCGATGTTGTTCGCGCCGTTAATGCCGGCTCTGAACTCGGTAATCCACAGCGGCGTTTCGGTGCCGGGATGGTCGAATCTTACCGCCCAGCCGCTGCTCTCGTTCCACTGCGTCGAACCTTCAAGCTCGTCGTCGATAAAGCCGAGCCAGACGTCCCTGCTCGCTTCCTGATCGTACACGATCTGTTCCAAGCCAAGGACGTTGTTTTCACCATCGGCGTCGCCTTCTGCATCGACGGTAACTACGACTTCGTAATATCCAACCTCGAAAGGAACTTCCCAGTTTTCCTGGCATTCGACAACCAATGTGTCTTCCGCTTCAATTCCTTCAACTGCCTCTTCACATTCGAAAACCTGCTCGCCGTCAAAATTTATAACTTCGAAGGTTACAAAAAATTCCTCTTCGAAGTCGTCTCCATTATTGACAATTTCGGCAAAGAAAGACTTTTCCATTTCCGGCAGCGTCATCCAGCGGCGCGCAAGCGAATCTTCGGCATTATAAACCGATAAAACCTGAAGATCGATAAAATCGCCCTGATATTCGCCATTGGCGCGTATTAGCAAATCGCCGCCGTTTATCGCCGACCAGCGGCCATGGTCGTTTTGAACCTCGCCGGCTAACATAAAACTGCGCCTGACTTCGGTCGCGCCATCGAACAGGTTCCACCAGCCGTCGCCCTGCTGGGGATTGTTATAAGCGCCTCCGGGAGCTGGACCATAAATAATGGAGAAATGTTCGCCGGCTTCGAATACCGGCCTTTCATCCTCGTCTTCGATCTCAATCCAGTTCCAACCTTGCCCCCATGGCAACAACTCTTCGATCGTTCCCTCCCAGGCAAGATCAGTGAGATTATGGTTGTCCTGATTTTCGCGATAAACTAAAATGTCGCAGGGAGCGTCCGGATTATGTCCCTGATTAAGCGGTAAAACTCTCACGCCGATAAGCTGAAACTCTGCGTTTGGCGTAAATCTGACTCTTGACCAAAGGTTTTCAGTAGTATATAAGGAACGTGGATTGTTATCGTCGTAGAAAATCCAATCCGGTCCGGGATCGTCCCGCCGCGGAACGCCATCGTCATAACGAATTTCCACCATCGGATTTTCCGGCACATAGTTAGGATCGATATCGGCTAAAACGGGTTCATCCGCATACAATGGAATTGAAAGCAGAAAAACGAAAAGAAATACTAACGAAAAAAATCGCAGTCTGAGCATATTGCCTCCCTGTAATGGCTGGTCCTGTATGGATTAGTGGCGTTACAAAAGAATCCTGCGATTGAAAGACAGCCAATAATCCATTTTATGAAAGGTTGTAGTCTAATTCAACTTAATTTTTAAAATACAAAAAACTCAACTCGTTATCAAGCATATATCTGATTTTTCTTGAAATTCTTTGTAAATGAATTTTAGTGAAAATGAAAATTTCAATTAGTTGGCTCTGGCTTATGTGAAAAAAAGTGTATTTATGGCGTCAGGCGTCCGCACCTGACGCCATAAGTTCCGTAAACACAATAGCAATCTGTCAGGCGAGGACGACTGACAGGCGCTCTCTTTTTCTCGTTTCCATGCTCCAGCGTGGAAATGCATAAAGTCATCCCTTTAGCGGGCAGGCGTTTTTTCTCGTTCCCACGCAGGAGCGTGGGAACGAGTGGGTAAGTATGCATTCCCACGCAGGAGCGTGGGAACGAGTGGGTAATTGGGAACGAGTGGGTAATTGGGAACGAGTGGGTAATTGGGAACGAGTTGGTAATTTGTTCACTGTTTATTGCGCATGGCAATATATATCCAATGCAATATCAGTTTACTTCATCATCACAATCTTTCCGGCTGCCGTCCGGGAGTTTCCTGTAAGTTTCAAGATATAAATTCCATTCGAAAGCTCCGCTCCATCTACAACCATTTTATGATTTCCCGCTGTGAAAACATCTGAAGCGATAGATTGAACCAGTTTGCCGTTTAAATCGAACAGCGATAAATCTATTTTACCCTGCGCTGCAAGCTGGAATTCGACGGCAGTCGAAGCGTTAAACGGATTCGGGTAAACAGAAACTAATGAAAACTCGTTTGGATATTCAACTTCCAAGTCTTTAACGCCCAAGTCCGGACTGAAATCTTCCGCGCTTCGCGGAGCGACCGCATATCGATGATTCTCGGTGAAGACGCCGACTAACCAGGGGATCTCAGTTCCTTGCCTAAATGAATCGACTTCGACGGCGTTTCGTTCCGCATCATTTAAACCGAGCAGCGTCAGCCAACTCTCGTTTTCCTCTTCATGGAACGCGTCTGTAATAGGCATGTATGAATCCAAATCAACGTTTAAACCGTGCAGCGTGTCGATTTCGATGTTCTCCAGCTCGATGAGAACGCCCTCCAGATGTTCGGCGTGCGTTTCATAACGCAATTCTACAATATCGACTCCCAGCGGTTCTATGGGATCCTGATTGCCAAGGATTTCGACGTCGTTTTGATCGACAACTTCGATAAAGGTCAAATACTTCCACATTAGAGGCTCTTCCGCATCCTGTTCGCGAACCGTTCCCGTAACTCTTATCTCCGTTCCCACTTCAAGCTCGGAATCAGCGCCGCGAATCCAAATTCCCGACCAATAGTCGTTGCGGTCTTGAATTGCTATGGCTCCATATATCTCGTTAAATTCCGGCGGAGTGGTTACAATGCCGGTTAAAGTTACATCGAAACCTAAATAAGGCGAATAATCGACTCCCCAATCGGGATCCCGGTATTGAACATCCTCGATTCCCAGGTTCCCGCCTTCGCGTAAGACATAGCTATGCCAATAGTTTTCAGGCCAGATAGCTTCGAACTCTTCCTCATCTTGAGCAATTACTCTGTACCATACGTGCGTGTCGGCGTCAAGCGCCGGTATTTGCGCGGTATAGATATTGTCCTGATCTGCCTGCATTTCGATTCTTTGCGGTTCATCGAGGTTTTCCCGATTTGGACCGATGCGAAATTCAAGCCAGGCGTCAGCAATTTCATGTCCTTCTGCCGCTTCGATTTCCGCAGAAACGGCAACCGCTTCGTTAGGCAGCGGAACGCCCGGTTCACGCTGAACCCAGTGTATCATTTGCCTGATATCGGTATGGAACGGCGGACCTTCGAAGATTTCTTCGCGTTCGATCTCTTCGACCGGCATGCGATGATAGTAAAATTCCGCAAGCGTAGCCGTCTCGACCCGATCCGGATAGTCTATTATAGCCGAACCGGGTTCGGTGTCAAAAACATAGGAAATGTGAATATTATCATCCACAACTTCCCATATAGTGGGAAATACTTCACAGGCAGATTCACCGATTTCCGCCTCTAAAGTGGTCGTTTCCGTCACCATCGTCGGTTCGTACCAGGTTTCGCCATTGTCCTCAGACACGGTAACCGCAATGTCGCCGTTGCAAAAATTCGCCACCGAATAATCGTCCGGCGGGTAATAATTGAAAACGCAGTATAAATCGCCGTTTTCGTCGTAGCCTAGCGATGGATAGCAGACATTCGACTGATGCCAGTAGCCGGGATCGATCCTGCGTTCAACCATTCCATCTTCATTTACGATGGATTGATAGAACCAGCCGCTGGCGACGGGAGTGATTCTGTCGGTTTCCTCGCTCCAATGGTAGAGCATCGAAGCATCGGTTGACATAGCGTCCACAGGCGGTTCTGATTCAGGAATGGATTGTTCCATCAGCAGACGCGCGTCGAAAACGATGTGCAGATTGTCGTTCTGGTCAAATATCAGGTCCATTGTCTGATAAAATCGCAGCGTATCGCCATAGGCCGCCAATCCGCGTTCATCGGGATTGGGCGGGACAATCCTCGTTACGTTGACCGGATTGTCGAAATTCCAGTCTTCGCCGTTTTCTGTAAAAGCGACATATAGATCGTTGTTCATCTGCCAGGCGAGAAAGCCTTCCCATGGACCTAAATCATCGAAACCGATGCGGCTGTGGGGCCAGGCTATGGCTGCGCGTTCGCTGACCGGGGATCGGGCTATCCGAAATGTGTTCATTGGAGCGCGTTCGATCTGCCTTGGAACTTCTTCGAAGAGAATCTCATCATCACGTCCAATTACGCCTTGAGTGTAGGACAGCATGTCCCCATCGCGGCGATTATATGCAACGTGAACTACATTTTCAGAACTTAAAACGCCTTGAGGCCAGATAACAGTTTGTTCGGGATAGCGCGGCATCATGTAGGATTGAAAGGCTCCCACGCCGGCAATCCAGTCCAAGCCAGCCATGCTGATGTATTCGATCTCGCCGCCTTGCGGCACTCGCGTGTGGAAAAACGGCATCGCTCTTTGAACGTCTTCATTTGAAAGCCACAAACAGCCATAACCGCCGCGTTCGCCATTATCGACCTCTTGACCGTCATCGGCAAGCCATTCCTCCGCTTCCGAATTAAAAAAGTTGTACTTCTGGTGCCGGTTAGGTCCCCCAAGGTCTTCGTCATAACCGTCCATCCAGGTTAGATGGATGTTTCCGTCCTGATCGACCGCTATCATTTTAGCAATTGCTCCGTTGCTCTGATGATCGTACCAGGTGTCGCCGGCGACGAAAATATCGCCGATAACCGGGTCGCGTCTGGGCAGGTTATTTGGGCGAGGGTAAACCACGGGAAATTCCCGCTCAGGTGGATTATCCTGAAAAACTGGCGCCATAGGCGTTTTCAAGACGCCGGCATTAGTAGTAAAAACCGATTGCGAAAATAAAGTTGTCGCGAGCAATGCTATGACTAAGAAAATCACTCCAACTCGCATAAGAACCTCCTAAGTAGTGAAAAAAAAAGCAGCTAAGTTCTTTTTATAAATAAATTTGTTTTCGAATATAATTTGTCCCAATGCGCCGGTTCGTTACTACTATGTGCATAAAATAGTCGCCATCTCACGGAATCCGCTTGATGAGGAAT
>CAZWOY010000084.1:0-11578 GCA_964635255.1 uncultured bacterium | reverse complement strand
CCTCATATTGTTAAGTATGCATTCCCACGCAGGAGCGTGGGAACGAGTCGGTAAAAATCTATCCCGACCGCCTATGAACAATGAAACAATGAAACAATGGAGCAATTTAGCAATTTAACAATTTAGCAACCTCATATTGTTAAGTATGCATTCCCACGCAGGAGCGTGGGAACGAGTCGGTAAAGTGAGGGCTTTTTACGCATTAATCAACAATGAAACAATGAAGCAATTTAGCAATTTAACAATTTATCGACCTCATATTGTTAAGTATGCATTCCCACGCAGGAGCGTGGGAACGAGTCGGTAAAGTGAGGGCTTTTTTACGCATTAATCAACAATGAAACAATGAAACAATGGAGCAATTTAACAATTTAACAATGGAACAATGGAACAATGGAGCATTTCCATCTCTATACCATCTATTTCCCTTCAACATCCTTAATCTCTTCCAACGCCTGAAAATACGATCTGATAAGGCGGCGGTAGTCGCGGGTGTAGCCTTCTTGCAGAGCTCGCTTCAGGTCCTGGCGGAGTTTTTCCTTGTCGGAATCCAATTGGATCGGCGGCGGGGATTTTCTTGTGAGGTCTTCGCCGGCTTTGCTCTCGCGCTTTTTGCTGTACTCTTTTTGTTTGGCTGAACGAGTGGCGTCAAGGAGACGGCTGACGATTTGGCGCTGGAGGCGTCTTGTGCGCTTCGTTACATTCTGATTCTCCAAATCGTCGGAGACTTCGCCCATGGCGTCGGAGACGCCTTCGAGGTCGCCTAAGATTTCCTGCATCCCCTGCGCGTCCTCGCCGAGCTGCTTCATTTTTTCCTGCAGCGCCCGCTGCTGCGCGGCTAACTGGGATAACTGCTGTCCGCCCGGCATTTGCTGCTGTCCGCCCGGTCCGGGCATGGGCATGGATTGCTGATTCAATCCCTGCTGCTGCTGCGCCATCTGCGAGAGGCGCTCCAACATCTCTTCGTAGCCCGACGAAGACGAAGAACTCTTAAGCTGAGACAATATATCCAGCAATTGTTTTCCCGAACTGTTCATCTCGCCTAAAGCATTCCGCTGAGGGGTCGAGACGGAGCGCGGATTGCGGCTGATGTAGCGCTCGATCGCCTGGTCGATTTCCTGGGAAGCCTTTCCCAGAGAAGCTCCAAGCTGCGGCGTGATAAAGAAAGTTTCTTTGCCGACTTCGAAAACGCGGTCGGTCAGTTCGCTAAGCGCGTTTTTAATATCGTCCTGACGACTCGCCAGTGATCGGTACCGAGGCGATTGAGCGCTGATTTTTTCGCTGAGGTCGTAAAGTTCTTCCTGATTTTGCGAGAGGTATAAAACCTCTTCTACAAGCCGGCGGATTTTACGGGCAAGTTCGTTTTTGCGCCGTTCTTTCAGATTTGTAGCTGAATTCGATAACGCTGACGAGAGAGCCGCTAAATTGCGCGCGTTTTCTTCGCCTTTATCCCGCGCTTCCTTTTGGCTGCCGCTTAATAAATCCTGACTCATCGCCTGCATGTTTTCCGGTATTTTTTTCGACGCCGCGTCGGCGGCAAGGCTGTCCAGTTCATCCGCTAACTGCTCCTCGCCGTTTTCGCTCGCTAATTCGGCGGCTTCCTGCAGCCTTTGTTCGAAGGATTTCATTTTATTGGATATCTGCCGTTCTTTAAGGGCGGATTCGACGTTTTCGGAGGCGTCCATCTCGGCTAACACTTCCTCTTGATCGTTCAGGATTTCTTCCACCTGTTTGACCAGTTCGTCGAGGCGGCGTTCAAGCTGCAGCTGTTTTAGGATCTCCATACTGCGCTCGATATTCTTCTTGAAGGATTCACGGTCGAGGTCGAACTCTTCGAGAGCCTGTCTTATCTGGTCGGGATCCTGGCTTTCCATCGCCTCTTTGAGCTTCTCCATCGCTTCTTTCATTTCCGGGGTGGCGATTTCGGCGATCAGATCCTGAAGTTCCTTATATTTTTCCAGCGTTTCCACTTCGGCGAGGTCGAATTTTTCAAGACGCTGCGTAAGTTCTTCAACCGTCTTCTTCAGGTTCTCCATCTGCTGCTGAACGTCTTCCTGCCGTTCGAGCGCGTCCTGAATCTGCTGGCGTTTTTCCCAATCGACTTCAGGATTCTGCCGCATTTCTTGAATAATCTCATCGACGGCTTCCTTCAATTCCTCAGCGGATTCGAGCGCCTGCTCAGCCTGTTCGAAGCCGGTCTCTTCGGTTTCGTCGGCGGCAGCGAATATTTCTTCTAAGGAAGGCAGCCTGACCATGCGATGCTCGCTCTCCGCCGATTTGGGTCCGTGGACGGCGTCGTTGTCGTAGGCAACTGTCCAGTATTCGACTACATCCCCCGGCATCAGATACAGGTCGCCCAAATTCCAGAAATGATCGACCTCCACCGAAGGGTGATTCGGTTTTTCCAATGCGAGCTGTTCGCGGTGGACGGCGGTATCTTCATTTAATGTTTTGAACTGCAGGTCGATGCGAGCGATTCCATAGTCGTCGTCGGCTTCGACCTTTAGCGGCAGGATCATATTATCGCCCAGATCGACGTCCACTTCGGGGAAGGCTATTCTGACCGATGGAAAGTCGTCGGTGAGGACGTTGATTTTATAGACGACGGGATCGCGGTCTTTATGGCTGTCTTCGTCAATTAAGCGGACGTGATATTTGCCTTCTTTATATACCGGATATTCGATAAACGCCGATTTGCCGGCAACCTTCATCTCAAGGCTGTCGTTTTCCGTACTGTCCGCGCCCTCTTCGCTGAAAACGAACCAGGCTTTATCGAGATATTTCGTCGATTGGATCGAGATCTCGGATCTGGAACCGGGGAGAGCTTCGATATTGCCGATATTTTCTTTGCCGGTTTCAGCCGGCAGTCTGGTATATTTTGGCGGAATCAGGCGGTATTGCAGCAGCGATATTCTCGGTCTGGACACGATAGTTAACCGGTATTTGCCGGTGGCTATGTCTTTCCAGCCCGCCCAGTAGTTGACCGGCTCGTCGAAGCCGTCGAATTCCAGGCTGCCAGTTCCGTTGGCTAATGTTACGCTCTCTTTTTGGATGTCGCCGCCGTCGTAATGGAAGAAGAAATTCACTTTTTCCGGCGGCGTTCCGAAGGCTTGGACGTCGAATTTTACCGGTTCATTGTTATACACCCATCCGCCCTGCGGCTCGATCTCCAAGTCGAACGTTACCGGTTGGATAAATTCATGGGATGGATGCGCCAATCGGTTGAGAGCGCTGAGCGAAGAGTTGGGCATTATGACAATGTTAAAAGCGAACAATACGAAAGCGAAAGCGAGGGTTTTCAGCGATTTACTTTTTTTCGTATGATCGAGGGCGTCTTCGATGCGGACGTCTTTAATTTCCGCAATAGCGTCATACAGGGCTTTTCTGGCTAAATCGATCGAAAAGCCGTCTCGATTATTCGGAGTTTTTTCGTTGATCGTGATTGCGTTGTGCAGACGGTCGCGGACGTCTCTGGCGGCAAAGGCTCCTATAGCCAGCGCCCACCATTTTTCAGATCGGAAATCGCGTTTCAGCCTGACGTCGCGGTTTATGCCTATTATATTGAAGACTATAGAAGCCAGCAGAATTATCAGAAAAATCGCTGCCATAATCAGCCGGACATTCGACGGAGTGAGAAAATTTACTTCCAGCAGCATTGCAGCCGTTGAAACGAAGAAAACTATACTCAAGATATAGAATGCCATCGAGACAATTTCGATGTTCTTCTGTTTCCGGCGGAGATTGTCGAGGATGGATTTTGCAGTCTTTATATGTTCGTGATTGTTCATTATTTGCCTCCGCGCAATCTCCAGACGACGATGTTGGTTCCCATCCTTAGAGCGGCAAGCCGTTTTTCCTGAGGATCGTTATGCACATCGGGATCTTCCCAGCCGTCGCCCAGATCTGATTGGTACGTGTAATATGCTACGAGTCTGCCGTCCAAAAGTAATCCCAATCCCTGTGCAGGTTTGGCGTCGTGTTCGTGTATTTTAGGAGGTCCGTCCGGCATTCGGAAATGGCTGCCATAGATTGGATGATTAAACGGCAGTTCGACAAATTCGCTTTCCGGCAAAACCCGTTTCATTTCACGGCGGAACGATTCGTCCATGCCGTAGTTGTCGTCGGCGTGCAGGAAACCGCCTGAAAACAAATACTTTCTCAACTGCTGAACTTCACGCTCCGTGAAACGGATATTGCCATGTCCGTTTATATAAAGATAGGGATAGTTAAACAGGTGAGGACTGCTCAGTTCTAGGACCGCTTCTTCTCCGGCAGTTTCTATTCCGGTTTCTCTTTCGATAAATGCAAGCAGATTTGGAATCGAAGTTGGATTTGAATACCAGTCGCCTCCGCCGCCGTATTTAATCCGCGCAATGGTAAACTCCGTTTCGCCGGCTAAACATAATGATCCGGTAAAAACCAAAAGAAAAATACTAACGAAACTGAAATAAAAAACCGGATTCGCGCCGAATCCGATTTTTTTTAGGTTTAAAATCATGGAATTGAAGGAAAAATTACTTTTAAGGAATTTGAACAGGTATTCGCTTTTCCTAATTACACACCCGACAGTGGAATTTGTTCCATTTAGGAGGCCTTGTATTTTCCAGCTAAACCTCTTCCTTTTCAGCTTTGCTTGATCGACGTCTTCCAGTTTTCTTTCTTTTCTTTTTGACCTTCTCGCCGGATTCGGAATCGGTGGAATAGTAATATTCATAACCACGATAGTAGTAGCCATAAGGATTGTAACGCTGATAGAAGTAATAATAGCCATATCCGTATCTGAAGGAGGCATGGTTTATGATCGCGCCGTGGACGTTGACGTTGATCCTGCGGCATAAAGAGATACAGTGCTCCAATACAGGCAGTTTTGTCATTTCGGCGCGGGCGATGATAATCATTCCTCCGGTAATTTTCGCTAAATATCGCGAATCCATACAGGGGCTGATCGGCGGCGCGTCGAACAATATAATGTCAAATTTTGATTCAAGCTTTTCCAGTAAGGTTTCCATGGCATGCGAAGACAATAATTCCGCAGGATTGTTTACTCGCTTGCCAGCCGGCAGAACAAACTGATTCTTAACGCCAATGTCCATAATAACCGATTCTACATCCGTTTCCTTAAGCAAAACATTCGTCAATCCAGGCGTGCGATCTATTTCCGCTAATTTATGAACCGACGATCTTCTTAAGTCGGCGTCGATAACTAAGGTTTTTAAATCACCCTGAGCGAAGGATGTTCCTAAATTGAAAGTGGTAACGGTTTTACCTTCGGAGGCAACCGAACTTGATACCACAAATGATTTAAAACCTTGATCCTCTGCGAGAAATTGGATCGACGTTTTAATCGATCTGTAAGCTTCCGCAATAGGCGAAGTGGCTTTATGCTGTTTTAAAAGAGTAAAAGGAGCGTATTTGGAATCAGTTGATTTTTTATCCTTTCCATCCGTTTTTTCAGTTTCGTTAACGCTGTGAATGGATCTTGTTTTCTGATTGGACTTACTGTCTAACTCTAATTCAGAAGCATCATTACTACCTTGATTTCCGCCGGTTATATCTGTTTCTTCCTCATCTTCCTCATCAGGTTCGTATCCATATCCATATCCGTAGCCTCCGGATTTATTTCCATATCCGTAGCCATATCCATAACCCGATCCATATCCATACCCATAGCCCTTGCCTCTTTTCGATTTAGCGCCCAAAACTGGAATCGATCCGAATACAGGTATATTGAATCTTTCGGAAATATCGATTTCGCTTTGAACCGTAGTATCGAGAAAATCAATAAAGAAACAAATGCCAATGCCGAGCAGCAAAGCGAAAAACGCGGTCGATAGAGTAATTTGTTTTTTCTTGGTTGGGATAAAATCTACATTGTCCGGCGGATCAATAATGCGAATCCCTCCAACTTCAGAAAGCATCTCTATTCTTGAAGTCTCTCGCTTTTCAACCAAGACGTCTATCGTCTTTTTTTGAACTTCTTTCGCGCGATTTATATTTATATAGGTTAAAATGTCCTTTGGTAAATCAGGATGAGCTTCTAAGAAATTTTCTATTGCCGTTTTATAATACTGATATTCCGTTTGCGCTTTCCGGTGTTCGAGCAAGGCGTTTTGCAGTTCCGTCTCTAACGCAGGTATCGAAACCTGAGAGACTTCACCGTTCATTTTTCTTCCGCGCGTCAATTCCATAAGTTCGAATACTATTTTTTTTCTTTCATCCTGAAGATTATCTATTGAGACGGATGAATTATCTTTATCAAGAGAATCGGAAATTCGATTGTTAATCTGGTCAAGTCTTTTTCGCAATTCGTTAATTTTGTTTCTCTTAACATCACTCTCATAATCAATTGACACACTATTAAATCTCTTATCAATCTGGTCGGAAAAACTTTCAATCTTCATCTTTGCAAGATCCCGCTCCGTTTCTGCACCGGCCAGCTGCTTTTCCAACACTCTTAATTCACTATCCATCCCTTCCGAGACGTCGGAAACGGTCAATCCTCTTTGTCTAAGGAATTCCCTGCCTTCAGCTTCCGTGTCAGCCAATTTTGCATTAAGATCGATCAGCAGTTTATCAATATATTCGACGATGAATTTGGCGTTATCCCTTTTTAAATCCAGCACCATTTCTTCAAAGGTCTCAACCGCTTGTTCGGTCATTTCCTGAGCGAATTTAGACGAATACGACCTGCCTTGAAGATTAATCATATTGGTCGCATCCGTTCTCTGACTGGCTCGAAGGCTAACCCAAAGCGCATCGAGAGAATCGGCTGAAAGTCCGGGTTTGTTTTCTAATATTTCTTGACGCACTTTATTTTGGTAATTTCTCGAATGGAGCAAAATTAGGTAGAAATTTATTTCATTGCTGGAATTAAAAATTTGTGATTCGATACCGGAGGAGCCGTACTTCGCAGTCTTGGCTTCGATGCCGATTGTCGCTTGCGAATAATAAGTAGGAACTAAGCTAAAAACATAAAACAAAGTCGGTATTATAATCACAAACACCGTAAGTGGAACAATCCAGGGTCTTTTCAGAACCGAGCCTAAAACTTGAGCAAAAAATGGTTTATTCTGTGAAGATTCAGATTGGGGATACTGGGGGTACTTCGGGTATGCCGGATAGCCTTGATCCATTTGTCGATCTGATTGATTATTCATATATCCATACTCCTTTAATTAAAAGTCCCTGTGAGGAAGAAGAAGGCCGTTAAAATCGTCGTCCAGTCGCGTATTGTTCTTGCCCACCAATCAAGCCTTGTGTAGTATGGTATTTCATACACTACGATAATATCGCCCTGTTTAACAAGCGGCAATTTTTCATATTTTTCGGCTTTATGGACGTCTGAAAGATCCACAGTGTTCTTCACAGGTTTGTTGTTCCGATAACTGATATAAACCACTTCTTTGATTTTTGCTGACTCAGTAAATCCTCCGGCTCTGTTTATGATATCATAAATGTTTTCTTTCGGTTCAGGTATGAAACTCCCCGGCGCATTAACAGCGCCTAAAACTTGTACAATTTCTCTTTTTGTAGCTCTGCTTACGACAATAATATCGCCATCGAAAACCTCGGGCGCCAGAATTAAGGAATCCTGTAAGTAGTAATCGTAAAAGTCTATTTCTATATCTTCTCGCATCCCATTTACAAGACGAAGAACATGAATCGATCGAGGGTCGGCAAACGGCGCCATTCCTCCCGCCAACAGAACTGCTTGCTGCAGGTTAATGGGAGCTTCCTGTATAAAATCTCCCGGCGCATTTACCGCTCCCTGAACCTGGTATTCGATAATGCGTTTATCCGAGAGTATTACATAAATCTCCGGTTCATATTCATACTTCAATAAAGCGGAATATAGAAGTTGCTTGACGTCCTCAACTGTAAGACCATCGATCGGGATACCGATGAGGAGTGGATATTCGGTAGTTCCGTCCTGCTTGACGACAACGGTCTGCGAAAATTCTGCATGGCCGGAAACAATGATTTTAAGCGTGTGTCCCGGTCGGATCGTTTCGTTGTCAAATCCATATACCGGATCGATTAAAACTATCAAACCGAATAAAAGTATGTAAAAGTAAAAAAACCTAATTTCTACTCCCAAGGCTTTGGATTAATCCAAAATTTTGAACAACCAACTCAAAAAATAAACTTAAAGTATAACCATTTCAAGCATTGTTTTGCAAGTAAAATACGCTTGCGTAAAAAGAAAAACGGAGTTTTCTTTTAATATCAAGGCGTCAGAAAAGACAATGCATCCGCCCAGTGGATTACGGCTAAAGCTGCCAATGCAAAAATGAATACGTAGGGTGCGCACTTGAATGCAATCCGCATAAAGTTTTTTTCACCGACGATTTGCGCTCCGAAACGCGCTTCGATAGCGCTGGGCGGAATTACGTCTCCCAGCCCGGCTAATAAAGCAATTCCTGCACAGACTACAATTTCATTTGTTCCTAACAAAGACAATAAAAATGGAATCCCGAAAACCATCGCAGAAGCAAATGCAGAGACGCCGCCAAATGCGGGCAGGCTGATTAACATCCCTATATAAGTCAGAGCAATAGGGAAAGATAAAACCGTTACAACCAGCAATCCGCGGACTCCGGTCAGCGTCATGATCTGCAGAAATATCCCAATGCCGGTCAGCAGACCTAAAACCGGAAGTCCGGTTTTAACTGCATGATATAAAACTTTTCCCGGTTTTATCTTTCTGCCTGTAAATAGTCCTGCGATGGCGCCGATTACGAAAATCAAAGGCGCTCCAATATCCGGGATATACCGGGGCAGAATTCTAACCAGAACCATCAGAAGGAATACGATTATAAGTGGCAGAAAAATAGTGAATTTAGATTTATCGATCCGAATTTCGGGTAATTTTTCAATTGCTTTGGTTGTATCGGCTCTTTTAAAGTATTTGTACCCGATTGAGAACGATGTGAATAAAGCCAAGGGAAATGCAAGAATAGCCAACGGACCTTCAAAACCTATATAAGGCATATCAACGCCTTGTCCGATCAACATTACCAGGAGGTTTATCGGAGGCGCGATCATACCCATCATTGAAACAAGCGCCACCATGGCTCCGGTGGCGATGGGAGGAATCCCAAACGCCATTAGCGCCGGAGCCATTAAAGCTCCGGTAGTCAGCACAGACGTTGTGGTTATGCCGGTTATCATCGCCGGGAACATTATGAATAATGTGATTACAAAAGTTAAAATAATGGGTTTCGAACCGAATTTCTCAATTATTATCCTTGCCAGCATACTTAGCGCGCCATTATCATCGATGACTTTCATGAAGAGCAGAGCGGTAAAAATGATCAGAACCGGATCGAAATACGTGAACGCCCCTTCCACCAGATGCCTTATTGGTATTCCATTTCCGTTTACTATGGCTCCGACGATCGAGCCGAACAGCAACGCAATCCCAATCGGATGCTTTCTGATGAAGGCGAAAAACAGAAATACGCCGACCATTACGGCGAAAACAATCCAACCTTGCGTGAAAATATCTGAGGTGTTCAATTTAAAGGTCTAAGTTAATGTCCGGCGGTCAATATCCGCGTGCCGCCCCGCCGCGCCGTTTGTCCGCCGCGCCGTATATCAGCTTTGATTCAGGATCGACAATTATGCCGTGAGCTCCGCCAAAATACACATGGTAAGGACCTGACAGATGTAGGACATAATCATACTTTTTGAGCCTTTTCAGCGTTCCCTCATTATATCGATTTTCCAGAACAATGTGTTCGGCAACCGGGAAAAACCGCGGGTAATCGATTCCTTCGGATATATTCTTGCCATAAACAGTCGTATTTGCCACAAGTTCAGCCATTGCAGCGATAATGCGCGTTCCTCCGGGGGTTCCGACAACCAGAAAAGGTTCTTTATTCTTTAGCAGGATGAGTGGCGCCATATTTGATCTTGGCCGTTTTCCGCCTTCCATTAAATTGGGTTCGGGAATTTGATTCAGGCTGTCATTACTCGGCATGCTGAAATCATCCATCTGATTGTTCAGCAGGAATCCATATCTGGGGACTATTACGCCGGCTCCAAAAAAGTGGTTGATCGTCTGGGTTAAAGAAACCGCATTGCCCCATTTATCGACGACGACCAAATGAGTAGTGTTTCCAGGTTCGTTAATATCCGGCGGATCGCATGCTTCACGGGGGCCGGCTTTAGCGTCGAGCGAAATGCCATCCGACGCTTTACCGGCAAATTCCATGGTTGTCATTTCTCGCCAGTCGAGCTTAACAAATTGCGGATCGCCTATTCTGGCGCGGGCGTCTGCATAAGCCTGCTGCAGGCACTGGGACATTAAATGTATCGATTCGGCAGAGTGCGCCGGCTGTTCATACACTCCGGCTATGCTGAACAAATTCAACGCCTCCACCATTGCCGCCCCGCCGCGACTCGGCGGTGGGATGGTTAAAGCGGTATATTCGCCTAATCTGCCATTCAATTCGCATATTAGCGGATCCATTACGATAGGCCGGAAAAACTCAAGATCGGATAACTCGATGAAACCATCCGCAGCTTGCGCAGCTTCGACGACCGCTTCAGCAATAGGTCCGCGATAAAAAGTCCTCAGCCCTTTATCGACAAGCTGCCTGAATAAATCCGCCAGCATCGGTTGTCTGAGAGTGTCGCCAACCTCATAAGGCAATCCGTCATTCAGAAACAAGTCGGACATCAAACTGTCGTTAAAAATCATTTCATAATGACCCTTAATCTGGTCGGATAGAGTCGGACCTATGGAGAAACCGGTTTCTGCAGTATTTATCGCATCTTGAGCTAACCGTTCTAAAGGCATTGTCGCCCAATTATCATACAATTCCGCCCAGCCGGCTGCAGCCCCGGGGACGCATACCGCAGATCCTCCATGTTTCATCCGAACGCGGTTCGAATCAGCCGGATCGTAATAAAAATCCAAATCTAAATTTTTGGCTGCTTTTTCTCGGTAATTACTTACTTTAGAATCGCAGACAGCCATTTTTACAAGGGCAAATCCGCCCCCGCCGATTCCGCTTGCATGCGGCTCGACTACATTTAGCATAAACAGAACAGCTAAAGCCGCGTCCGCTGCATTGCCGCCCTCCTGCAGAATTCGAACGCCGGTCTCGGCTGCAAGCGGGTGGGCGGCTACGACCATCCCATTTTCACCAACGACAGGCGGATCTGCCGGCGTTAAAGGCGTTAATTGGAACTTTGGACCGCAGCTTACTATGAATAATGAACTTAACAAAACAGTCCATATTAAAGCAAAGCAGGCAATTGGATAAGAGCCTGATTGTTTTCTTAAATGCATCATGTTATATTCTTTTTCTGAAAACAACGAAATTACAGTTTAGTAAATATATTGAAATGTTAATCGACCTGCAAATTACAATGACGATAGCTGGTATTTCATGCCAAATATATTGTCTCCCTGACAATTTCCGTGGCGAAGCTCGCTTGATGAATAATTACTGGGAAAATAGACCGCTTAATCTCCCCCCTTCTATCTGAAGGGGGGATACAGGGGGGTTGCGACTTACGTCAGAAAATGAGTCTATTTTCATGTTCCGTGGCGAAGCTCGCTTCATGA
>CAZWOY010000083.1:0-11635 GCA_964635255.1 uncultured bacterium | reverse complement strand
GGGAACGAGTTATGGATTATGCGCATCAAAGCGTATGTACACTTTTTAATGCACATAGTAATAATTAAGGGAGAGAGTATGTATGCAGCGTTAAACACCCACTCGCATTATTCTTTAGGCTGGGGCGTCGTTTCGCCTGAAGAACTGTGCAAGAATGCGAAAGAAAAGAACTGCACGGCAATAGCGATTACGGACACGGATAATCTTTACGGACTGTTCTTTTTTCTCGACTATGCTAAGATATTCGACATACAGCCGATTGTCGGCGCTGAACTGACCGGCGCAGACCGCAGAGCCGTTTTGCTGGCGAAGAGCCGTGAAGGATATTCGAACCTCTGCCGCCTGATATCCAAGCGAAAACTCGAACCGGATTTCCAATTCGACAGCGAACTGATCCGACATGCCGGTGGTTTGGCGGTTTTAACCGACAGCCCGGTCTTGCTGCGCAAATTAGCCGGCAAAATAGAACATTTATATGCGGAATTGATCTCCGGCTATCCGGTTGTCGAAACGCTCCGCACGGCGCGCGCTTTGAATCTTAAACCGGCGGCGTCGACGAGGGCTTTCTGGATCGATCCCGGCGACTATCAACTCCACCGGCTGAACCGGGCAATATCCCTGAACTGCACGCTGCACACGCTTCCCGAAACCGCTTGCGCTCCCCGCAAGGCGCGCCTGTTAAGCGAACAAGAGCTGCTGCAGGCGTTCGACTACTGCCCGGAAGCGGTTGAGAACACAAACGAGATCGCTGAATTGTGCCGGTGGACGCCCGATTTTGGAATTGTTTATCCGGAATCTGAACCGGGGATGAACGGGCGCGCCAATTTTGTTCTGCGCGAACGCGCCTATAACGGCGCTATTCAGCGATACGGCTCCATATCGCCGGAAATAGAAAATCGCCTTGAACATGAATTGAAACTGATCGAAGAAAAAGGCTTCGCGCCGGTTTTTCTGGTCGTCGAGGATATCGTAAAGCAATCGCCGCGCACCTGCGGACGCGGATCCGCCGCGGCGAGCATCGTCTCTTATTGCCTGGGCATAACGCATGTCGAGCCGCTTAAGCATAAATTGTTTTTCGAACGCTTCATCAATTCGGCGCGCGTGGATCCGCCCGACATCGACGTCGATTTTGCGTGGGATGAGCGGGACGGCATACTCGATTATACCTTCCATAAGTATGGAATCGATAAAGCCGCGATGGTCGCGAATCACGTAACCTTCCAAAAACGGGCGGCGGTTCGAGAAATCGCGAAGGTTTACGGGCTGCCGGACGTTGAAATCGGCGCCGTTACCAAGCGCATGTCTTATGGGTTCAGCTTTATCGGCAAACCGATCACCGAACACCCGGCGCTCAAAGATCATGGTTTCCCGCCGCCCTGGAACGAAATCTTCTATTGGGCTGAGAAACTGGAGGACATACCTCGCCATATCTCGGTGCATTGCGGCGGCGTCGTCGTTACTCCCGGCGAGACGTCGAACTGGGTTCCGACCGAACTGGCTCCCAAAGGCGTTCGCGTTATACAATGGGAGAAGGATCAAACCGAAGACTCGGGGCTGGTCAAAATCGACCTGTTGGGCAATCGCTCGCTTGCGGTCATACGCGACGCCATCGAAGCGGTCAGGATCAATCATAATATCGAAATAAACTACGCCAGATGGAATCCGCTGGACGATCCCGCAACGCAGAACCTGATCTCGCGCGGCGATACGATGGGAGTCTTTTATGTGGAGTCGCCCGCAACGAGATTGCTGCAGCAGAAAGCGCAGGTTGGAGACTACGAGCATCTGACGCTGCATTCATCGATCATCCGTCCCGCAGCCAACAAGTTTATCAATATGTACCTCCGACGCTTGAAAGGCGAACCGTACGAGCCGCTCCATCCGCTGATCGGCGATATTCTAAACGACAATTACGGCATAATGGTTTATCAGGAGGACGTTACGCGCGTCGCAATGAAGCTGGCGAACTTTCCGCTGGCTGAAGCGGAAGAACTGCGCAAAATCATCTCCAAGAAACACAAGCGCCGCCGTTTGATCGACTTGAAGGCGAAGTTCTACGAAGGCGCGAAGCAAAACGGCGCGGAAGTCAAAGCTATCGACAAGATCTGGGAAATGATAATGAGCTTCGCCGGCTACTCGTTCTGCAAGCCTCATTCGGCTTCTTACGCGTTAGTCAGTTTTAAGAGCGCCTACCTGCGCGCACATTATCCCGCCGAGTTTATGGCGGCGGTTATATCCAATCAGGGCGGATTCTACGCAACCTTCGCTTACGTATCGGAAGCGAAACGGATGGGAATCCGCATACTGCCGCCGGATATAAACCAAAGCGAAAAAAAATACATCGGCAAGACGGAGCTTGCAAATCATGAAAAGAAAAAAGAACGATTAAAGAATAACGGATTAAACAAAGAATCCAATCTTCATACAGGCTGGATTCGCATCGGATTCATGCAGATTAAGTGCGTATCCGAAGAATCGATCGATAAAATCATAGAAGCGCGATTGCGAAGCGAATTCAAGAGCTTTGAGGATTTCCTGGCGCGCGTTCGGATCAAGCCTTCCGACGTTCGCCAGCTTGTACACGCCGGCTGTTTCGACCGTCTGGAGCCGGAAAGGACTCGTCCTGAACTTTTATGGAGCCTGATTATGCGGAATAAACCGCAGAGATCAAGCGGTCAATGCGACATTTTCGAAGCGCCTGAAAAAGAAGCTCCCCAGCCGCCGCAGTATAACGAGCAAACTCTCCTCAAACAGGAAGTTGAAACATTAGGCTTCTTAGCCAGCCGGCGCCCGCTTGAACTATACAAACAGGCGTTGAAATACCGTCCGGTGATCCATGCAAAAAATTTGAAATATTATGTCGGACGAAAAGTCGAAGCTGCAGGATGGCTCGTGACGGGCAAGATTGTACCGACAAAAGACCGCGAACCGATGGAGTTCGTCACATTCGAAGACACAACCGGACTTATCGAAACAGTCCTTTTTCCCGAAGCCTTCCGCCGCTTCAGTCATATTCTCAACTATACCCGTCCGTTCAGACTTTTCGGAAAAGTCGAGGAAGAGTTTGGAGCGATTACAATGTCGGTTGAGAGAATTAGCTTTTTGTGAATAATTTCCGCAGCCCGGATTCCGCGAATCTGTTGATCCACTGGAATACTGTACAAGAGCGATTTATAGACCAAGAACATTCGATTTTTGGTTTGCTGGAGTCGTATTTAACTCGGACTAATAAAAAACGGCATATTTCATTGCTTATGTCCGATTCAGTATCGTATTTAAGATAAAGCACTTTAATCTGGTGAAACGGTAAAACGAAGATGAATACATCCCTGCGAATCCTGTCCTGGAACGTTAACGGCTATCGAGCGGTTTGGAAAAAGGGAGATTTTCAAAAATTGCTGGACGATGAGAAACCGGACGTTTTGTGCGTTCAGGAAACGAAAGCCTGGCGGGAACAACTCACGGCGGAACAGGTTAGTCCTCTGGATTACCATAGCGCTTTTACGCAGCCGGACAGAAAAGGCTACAGCGGCGTCGCGACTTTTAGCAAAGAACCGCCGGATTCTATCGTAACCGGCTATAGCGACGACCGGTTCGACAGCGAAGGCAGAGTCCTTATCACGCATCACAAGGATTTGATTTTAGCCAATATATACTTCCCAAACGGCAAAAAGAATCAGGAACGTCTTGATTATAAGATGGATTTTTACGATGCGACGCTCGAATATTTCTCGAAACTGCAGGATACAGGCGAAAAGTTGATCGTAACCGGCGACTACAACACGGCGCACAAGCCCATAGACCTCGAACATCCCAAAGCCAACGAAAAAACGTCCGGTTTCCTCCCAATCGAGCGAGCATGGATCGACAGATGGATCGCAGCCGGTTTTGTCGATATATTCAGAAGATTCAACGATAAGCCGCAGCAATATACCTGGTGGGATATGCGCACGCGAGCCCGCGACAGAAACATCGGCTGGAGGATAGATTACTTTTTCGTGAGTGAAAACCTGATCCCAAATGTTACAGACGCCTGGATAATGCCGGATGTTATGGGATCGGATCATTGCCCAATCGGGATCGACGTTCAAATTTGATTGCAGGTCGAACGCTCTTGTTCGATTCAATAGTAGATCGAACAAGAGTGTTCGCCCTGCTTAAAATATTTTAAAAGCGAAGAAAGATGTTCGAAAAAGAACTTGAACTCAAATACGGTTGTAATCCACATCAGAAACCAGCGCGGATCTGCGCAAAGGAAGGCAAGCTGCCGATTACGGTTATGAACGGGAAGCCTGGATATATCAATCTGCTGGACGCGCTCAACTCGTGGCAGTTGGTGCGCGAGTTAAAGCGAGCGCTCGATCTGCCGGCTGCCGCTTCCTTTAAGCATGTCAGTCCTGCCGGAGCGGCGGTTGCGGTCGAATTGAGCGCTGACTTGAAAAAGGCGTGCTTTGTGGATAGACTGGAACTGTCTCCCCTCGCTCAGGCTTACGCTCGCGCTCGCGGCGCAGACAGGATGTCGTCGTTCGGCGACTGGATAGCTCTCAGCGATCCGGTCGATATTGAGACTGCCAATCTTATCAAGCGCGAAGTTTCCGACGGCATTATCGCGCCGGATTACGACGAGGAGGCGTTCGAGATATTAAGAGCAAAGAAAGGCGGCAATTATCCGATCCTCAAAGTAAATCCGGATTTCGAACCGCCCATGATGGAAACGCGCGAGTTCTTCGGCGTCGTATTCGAACAGAAGCGAAATAACGCCAATATATCGAAAGACATGTTTCAGAATATTCCTACTGAAAACAAAGAACTTCCAGAATCCGCGATCCGGGATCTGGTCGTCGCGCAGATAGCCTTGAAATATACACAATCGAACTCGGTATGCTTAGCCAAAGACGGACAGGCGATCGGGATCAGCGCCGGTCAGCAGTCCCGCATTCACAGCGCTCGGCTTGCTTGCTCAAAAGCGGATTTCTGGTGGCTCCGGCAGCATCCTGCAGCGCTTGAACTTCCCTTTAAAAAAGGTATAAAACGTCCTGATAAGAACAACGCCATAGATCAATTCCTCCGCGACGATTTGACCAGGGTAGAAGAAGAAATGTGGCAGGAATACTTCACCTCCCCTCCAAACTGTTTGACCTCGAAAGAAAAACAAGACTGGATCGATCAATTGCAGGGAGTTGTCCTCGCTTCGGACGCTTTCTTTCCATTCAGAGACAACATCGATCGCGCATCGAAAAGCGGCGTTTCCTATGTCGTGCAGCCCGGAGGTTCTATTGCGGATGATATCATAGTTAAAGCCTGTAACGAATATCGTATGGTTATGGCGTTATCGGGAGTACGACTGTTTCATCATTAATCCTTAAAAAGCAACTTTTTCTTGAATTGTGAATTAGATCATATTTTTAGAACGAACTTTTTGCATACCTTTTGTTATTTTATTGCACGAATGTTCTTGCCAAGACTTTCGTAATTGCTTTAAAGCTTGAATTTAAGGGCTTTGGCATGTAATTTGTAAGGTTTTACTGGTTACGGTTGGATATTCATCATAATTTGGGACTTTAATGGATTTTAAACGCCATTTTTCTTGGGCGGTAGTAATTCTACTGCTTTTCGCTGCTTTTACCTCAACGGCCCAAGGGGCTGAGATAAACGCAAACTTAGAATTCGATATTCCTCAGATAAAACACGTCGATGGCTGCCATCGGATCATGGTTGAAAACGGAAAGCTCATCGAACAACCAGGGTCTCCCCTGCTGCCGTCGATGGGCGTTTGGATGCTTTTACCGCCCGGGCATCGCGCTATAAAAGCCGAACTTGCAAACGAGGTCTGGAAAAAACTTCCCGGAGAATACAAAATCGAACCTGCAGGATTTCCGCATCGTCTGAGCGATCCGAATCCACCTAAGAAACCGGAGCCTAATCCGGAAATATACGAAGGCGATAAGCCTTACCCGCAAAATCCTATAAACGCCCTTGCCACACACCTTAAATGGGGAATGCCCGTTTCAACGTGTCTGGTCTATCCGGTAAGATGGAATCCATCTAATGGAACTATTGAATATCTAACCTCAGCGGATTTAAACATTCAGACCGAACAAAACGAAAGAGAACTGGATAGTTTTAATCGATTCTTTCGGGGCGATAAAAGGTCTTATGAATGGGCGCGCAACCGGGTTGAAAATCCTGAAATGTTAGGACAGTTCCCGCGACGCGATGACGGCGAAGCCGCCTCGATGCTGCTCGTTACAGTGGATGATTTTACGGATATAGTTTCCGAATATGTAACCTGGCGAAATCTGAGAGGCATGACCGTTCATGTGCGTACAGTCGATGAACTGACTGCGGGGCAAAATGGGAGAAACGCTCAGGAACGCTTGCGTAACGGGATAATTGACGCTTACGAAGAATTGGGCGTTATCTACCTTCTCTTTTTTGGCGACGATGAACACATACCGCATAAAGGACTATGGAGTATCGTTAATAACAGTCCGGATCCCGATATTGCCGCCGATATTTATTTTGCCGGTCTTGATGGCGACTGGAACGAAGACGCCGATGCAGAATGGGGCGAATACGAAGAAGCGGATTTCTTGACCGAGCTTTTTGTGGGCCGACTTACGGCAAGCGATGAAGCAGACGCTGAACGGCTGTTAAACAAAATTTATCTTTATTCTGATGAACCGGTAATTGAAGATATGCTGAATGTGCTGATGGTCGGCGAGGAATTAGGCTGGGAAAACATGGGCGGCGACTATATGGACGAGGTTTATGACGGCTGTGAATTGTACGGATACCGAACTGTCGGTTTCCCGGAAAGATACGACGATGGTCGAACGAACATTTATGACCGCGACGGCGCCTGGAATCCGGTAAACAGGTTGGCTCCAACAATTTCAGAAGGCAATCATTTCCTGCATCATCTGGGTCATTCAAATGTAAGAGGAACGATGAAATTCAATGCCGGTCAGATAAATAACAATCTGATTCAAAATGACGGCGTTGAACATACTCACAATATCGCCTGGTCGCAAGGCTGCTACTCCGGATCGTTCGATAACAGAACTACCAATCCGAACGAATACATCGATGATTGCATCGCTGAAGTTTTTACGGCTAAAATTGATAATGGTTTTGTCGCTTATTTAGCCAACTCCCGCTATGGTTGGGGCAGCGGAAACAATACCAACGGAGCTTCGCAGCATTTTCACCGCGAATTTGTCGACGCCATGTATGATGAAAACTATACCATTATCGGTGAAACCAATCAGGATTCAAAAGAAGACTGCACCCCCTGGACACAGCATGGCGTAATCAGATGGTGCTACTTCGAAATAAACCTGTTCGGCGATCCGGCTATGGATATGTGGACGGATCTGCCAATTCCGATCGAACCTGAGTTTGAAAGGCGTATTGTTATTGGAGACTCCACTTATTCCATTCAACTCGATGAAATAGCAAACGCGGTCGTCTGCTTGTCGCGCGACGGAGAACAAATAGCCGTTGGCGTTACCGATGACGATGGACTTGCGGTTCTCGAGATTGAAGAACCGATCCTTCCGCCCGGGAGAGTCGATCTGAAAATCATCGCGCATGATTTTCTGCCCTTTGATGAAGTAATTTATTCCGTCAGACCCGATTACGGTTATCCTTACGTTGAGGAATTGGAAATTGTCGATCTAAATGGAATCGAAGACGGTCAAGCCGATCCGGGAGAAACAATCGAAATAAATCCTGTCGTTCAAAATCTGGGTCAAGGCGAGATCGCTCGACTTGACGTTACAATGGAAACAGACGACAGGTACGTTAGAGTCCTGGCGAATGAAACTACTTATCAAAACATCGAAGGCGACAGTGAAGCTATATCGGCCGATCCGCTGGTAATAGAATTACTGCCCGGATGCCCGGATTTGCATGAAATAGCCTTCAATCTGCTGTTCGACAATAACGATGGACATCGATGGCGCCAGGAAGTGTCTTTAACGACACATGCAGCAATAATTAACGATCAGATCATTGTCATCGACGATTCGGAAAACGGCGACAACAACGGGAGGCTTGATCCCGGCGAAGAAGCCGAAGTGCAGATTGCTTTGGTTAACAGCGGAACGGGAAGAGCGCGGAATTTGAATATTGAGATTTCTTCCGGCAATCCGTTCGTCGAGGTAATCGAAGGACGGGCTCAAATCGATATGCTTGAACCGAACTGCATAAATGAACCTGAAGGATCATTTCAAATTGTCATAGACGAAGAATGCCCAAATCCGAACCATGCTGTCCTGTATGTTCAGATTACCAGCGAATTTGGCGCTACAAAAGGCCTGCTTGCAAACTTAAACATAGGCGGCGCTTATTACGCATTCGACCGTAACGAAGAAATATGGGAACATGAAAATTTACGCGACAATCATGGCGATCAATGGCATATTTCAGATGAAGCGAATCATACGCATAATGGTTCTCACAGTGTGAAAGCCGGTAGCGAAAACGCTGACGAAGATTATGCTGAAATGTTAAATTGCGCATTGTATATGCCGGAATTTGAGGTCGAAGGACCTGTGCAATTGCTGTTCTGGCATAAAATGGACGCCGAAATCAGCCGCGCACACGAGGGATACGCCTATGACGGCGGTTTTCTTGAAGCATCGGCAGACAACGGAGAATGGGAACTGATTTATCCCGAAACCGGCGTCGATACCGTGCATTATCCCTATAAATTCCGGCGCGGCGAATCGCCCAGCCCAATGATTCAGGATCATCCATGTTTTTCCGGTCATCATGACTGGGAACCTGCAATTTTTGATCTGTCAGAATTTGAGGGCGGCAATTTACAGATCAGATTCAGGTTTGCCTCGGACGGTGGAACCAACGACAAAGGATGGTTCATCGACGACGTTGAATTGATTCTACCGCTTGATCTGATCTCACCTGAAAATTTGGATGGTGAAATTGTTGACGCAGGCGCGGAATTAACCTGGGATACGCCGGTTATACCGCGGGATGATCTGCCGGATATGAATAATGAATTAATCGGCTACAGACTTTATCGCGGCAGCGCCGATTGGATTATGATCGATACGCTGATAACACAACCAAGATTTTTCGACGATTTATCGGAATTTCCCAACGGTGAAGTTATATTCATGGTTACCGCCGAATATACTTTGGGCGAAAGCCAGCCAAGCAATTTCCTTTTCCTCAACTGGTATAATTCAACTCCGGCGTCCGATGAAAATCTACCGGAAGAGTGGGCGATAACCGGCGCTTATCCCAACCCGTTCAACGCTGCGGCGACAATATCTTATTCCGTGCCGGTTCAAGGCGAAGTATTGTTAAGCGTTTACGACCATCGAGGCAGATTTGTGCAGGAATTATTTAACGGACCGAAAACCACCGGAAATCATCAGGCTGTCTTTAAAGCATTCGATAGACCATCCGGAATATACATTGTCAGGATGAGTACGCCCGTGGGGAACAGGTTTAAACGGATGGTTTTGATAAAGTAACGAGTTTCGGATATCAAACAGAAACGCCAGGCTATACAACCCGGCGTTTCTGTTTGATCCGAATTAGTCAAAAATACACTTATTTCAGGTAAGTTATACTTCTCGTATCAAAACCTCCATTCATGTCCATTCTCAGTACATAGTTACCTGTCGCAAGATTTCCTAAAGTTCCATTAAAACTCAAAATATACTTACCTGGTTTGACCACCGCCTCCCCCCTGCTCCAAACCTCTCTGCCGGCGCAATCGTAAATGCGAACGCTGACTGCGCCGGGGCTGCCAACCGAATACTCTAAAACAGCGTTTCCATTGAATGGATTCGGATAAACGCCGGTTATTTCAATGGAATGTGGCATTAGTAATTCAGTTTGTTTCCCTCTACTCGCATCCAACGCCATAACAGCGTCGATTTTCCCCCAGCCCCATCGCGTGTTCGGAACCTCGCCGGTATGTTCATCCGTACGGGCTCCCCGTTCGATCATATTCCGCAATTGTTGATTAGTGAGATCAGGATTTGACTGTAAGATTAAAGCGGCAACGCCCGCGGCGGCGGGACTCGACATCGAAGTTCCCTGTATCGCTAAATAATCCGCCGGCAAACCGGTTTCGCCGTCATTCGAAATTATGTAAATTGCATAAGGTCCTTCCAGGTCGATAATATCCTGATTCCGGCAGGAAATTGTCCTCTGTCCGGGAGCGGCAATATCCGGTTTCAGCCTGCCGTCGATGCGCGGTCCGGGAGCTGAAAACAGCGCTATTGATCCCACAGATCTCCGGGAATCGAAGAAATCGCCTCGATAGCTTGTCCAGCTTGGTCTTTGGACGCTCGCCGCTACGGAAATGCAGCCGTCGGCGGTCGATGGGCTCAACACCAGATAGTCGTTGCTGTAATTTTGAAATCTCAATCTGTTTCTTTCATTAATTAAATTAATATGAAATTCCTGATCTATTTCCGATTGATTTGAGACTATTGCATAGTAACTGACAGAATCCTGCGGCAGCGGCAATAACGCCTCATACAGCTTGCCTTCCGTACCGCGGGGACTGGATATCCATTCGATCTCTTCAAACCAGATTTCCTCATCGTTCTCGTCGATCACAGTAGCTGAAAGCTCCACATGCACGGAGGTATCAGGACCGTCGTACCAAACCAGCAGCAATTGCCACATTTCCCGCTCTCCGGCAGATCTCGAAAAGAAATGGATTGGTTGAGTAGTTCCCGTTGCTTCGATTGTTCCGCGGCAATGTTGAGTCCGCTGAGTGGAATTGCCGGCGGAAGTAAACACGGTTACGCCCTGTGAGACTGCATAATCGACCGCCTGTTCCTCAACGTTTGAGCCGTCGTTAAAACCATCCGAACCGCCATAGCTCATCGTCGCAATATCCGCTTCCGCCCAGGAAGCGGCGCCCCGCATGGCTCCTACAACAGCCTCACTTGAAGCATGAGCGTTGCTGTCGTTGCCAATTTTGAAATATATCGGATCGGCGTCGAAAGCCATTCCCTTCCACCTGCCATCGGAAAGTTCGCCTGATCCATAAGCCGTTCCGGCTACATGAGTGCCGTGCGCATTATTCAAGTCGGTAACATCTGCAGCAGTGTCGGGATAATCGGCGTAATCCATCGTCGCAGCCGGTTCAGGCAAATCGGAATGGGTTAATTGAAAACCGGAATCGATTACAACTAACCGGACGCCTGTGCCTGTTAGTGCGGGTTCGCGCTCCCACGCATCATCGGCGCTTGTTTCAATCGCAGTCATATCGTTCAACGGTTTTAATTCACGATACGCCGCAGTAACACGCTCAATATTTCCTTTTTCGATCAATTCTCTGATCTTCGACGCGCGCACTCGCGCCGACATGAAGCCTGTACTATGATTGCCTATCGGAGGCAGCCAGGTATGGGGAAAGATTTTCTCGGTTCTTAATTCTATTTCTGCAAGTTTTTTAGCGGCCGGCGGATTGGTAAAATGAAGGAAGACGGCTAAAACCGGATCATTTTCCAAAGGCAAGCTATAATATTTGAGTTTTTCTAGATTCTCTACCGAAGCGTCTCGATTATATTTTTCGATAAGATATAAATCGCGAGCCAATCTTAAGTCTATGGCGCCCGTTGGGTAACCGGTTTCAGCT
>CAZWOY010000082.1:0-11688 GCA_964635255.1 uncultured bacterium | reverse complement strand
TTAGTTATGTCATGAAAATTGGGCAAAATCGCGAAATTTGTGTCAAACGCCCGTAATAAACCACATCGGCATCATAAGCGAGGCGAGGATCGGCTGGATCGGACACGTCAATCACCCACAAACCGACACGGTTCATGTCGCCTACAAAAGCGAAATTACTAAAAATTTCGACAAACATTCTATCATAATATCTTCGATACTGGTATTCTCGGAAGCCACGCCATTCCCGACTGTAAAAACTAATTTCATCGGGGTGACGGGGATCGGATACATCGACTATCCGCAACCCGCCTTGTAAGTCGCACACATAAGCTATGTCATCTACAACCTTGACATAGCGCGAGTCGCCGGGTGTGTCGTAGGTGCCGATCCATTCCGGATTTTCCGGATCTGAGATAT
The DNA here is from genome assembly GCA_964635255.1 of uncultured bacterium. GTDB lineage: Bacteria > Electryoneota > AABM5-125-24 > Hatepunaeales > Hatepunaeaceae > CAZWOY01. The sequence goes on along the minus strand of CAZWOY010000082.1, from coordinate 11,289 downwards.
CTAATATTTCCAAACCGGTCTCGCCGGTGGCAAGATAGGCATAGTCGCCTTGTACCTCGGCATAATGGCTGTATGCCATGTAAGTGTGGTAATCGTGCACCAACTCAACGCCGGAGCTGTCTTGGGCGATGCTGGTGAAAGGAAGCGCCATCATGAATATGATGACGATAAACGGTAAAACAATCTTCTGACTGAACATGTTGAACCTCGTAAACTGTGAAAATTTTGTGAATTAAAAACCTCAATGTACAAGCTCTTTTATAAACCCCCGCCCAATCAAGAGCGGGGGTTAAATCTTCGTCTAAGTAATGCAAAATCAAGGAATGCCGGAGCATAACTCCAGCATTCCGAGGTTAAACTTTACTTAATCAGCATGACCTTGCGGACGGACTCGAATCCGGCGGATTCCATCCTGACCACATAGACGCCGTTGGATACGCCTTCGGCGTTCCAGACTGCGACGTGGTTGCCGGCGTTGACTTCGCCGTTGACGAGCTCGGTTACGAGACGTCCGGCTACGTCGAACACGCGGACGGAAACCTGACCGGCTTCGGGCATTCCGTAGGCGATCCGGGTTACGTTGTTGAACGGGTTCGGGTAGTTCTGGGACAGATAGTAATCATCCGGGATCGAAACGCTTATCGAAGCGTCGACAACGGTGAACGCATCGGTCTCATAAACCATTCCTGTACCGTCAAGATTCACAGCCTCCAGATCGCATTCGACCTGCTGATCGGCATCCCACAACTTGAGGGTCAGAGCTTCACCATCAGCGGCGCCTTCGACAGCGTCGGTGGTTTCATCATCACCCCAAACAGCAAGCCCGCAGCGACCGTCCTCTTCGATATATCCAATACCAATTATTTCATCGTTTAAGTTAAACACTCCAATCTGATCGCCTTCATCACATTCCACCCCGACTATGGATTGAACAAGAACACTCATGTTTTTGTCGGATATTAGAAAATCACTCCAATGATAATCGGTATGTAGTAGTGGATTTGAAGCTACTACCCCCTCTTCAGGTTCAGGAGGATAGTTTAAAACAACATCTTCATTTACTTTTATCTGGTAGCCTTGTGTTTCACGCCAGGGAGGCATATTGGAGAAATTCCAATCCGGCGACAGGAAGTTTCCACGACCGTCTTTTGCCATAATCACATCGTCAATTATGGGCGAGATAACATCAAAATCAGGCGCTTCAGCGCTAAGAGGATATGTTGGAAAATAAGCTATCATATTCCAGCCTTCGGATATAGGAATATCTTCATCAAAATCAATCGGTGAACCTACCCAATTTGCTTCTAAATCCTCGTTGACTTTAACTTGGTAGCCGGTTGTTAAATCCCAATAGGGAATATTGCAAAAACCCCACTCGGGCGAGTAGAAACGTCCTAACTCATCCTTCATAAGAAGCAAATGGTGATGTTCATTATCGATGCGGAGTTGATCCATCATCAGCACAATGTCAGGACCTTCGTTTCGTTCCCAGAATTCCGGCAGCGGTTCGATGTTTATCGAAATAAGGTTCCAGCCCTCAGTAAATGAAACGGTTAATTCCTTTCCCACTCCAATTCCGGTTAAAGGAATAACGATTTCATCATTTCGAGGATCATTGGCGAAAATAAATAGACCGGCTTCGAATTCACCTATTTCATCGGGCTCAAAAATCACGTGCAGCTCAAAGCTTTCCTCCGGTGCAACAATGACTTCTTCTTCAAAATCAATGGAAAAGTGTTCATCGTCAACTTCAATCTGCGAAATAATTAAATTTCCATCGCCCTCGTTGGTTATGGTTAATGTCTGGACGCCGCGTTCGTTCAAGTGAACCTCGCCAAAATCGATGGATTCGGGTTCGATGACAATATGTGGTTCGCGTATTGCAGATCGAACTAGGCGAAAACCATCATGAGCGTCATCATCATCTATAGGATTATTGGCATCCCTGCGAGCACTTCGGCAATGACCTGCAGGTCCATTATAAGCGCCACCGCGTCTAATGCGATCCCGGTCTCCGTCTTCTATCCATGCATCTTCATTGTCAGGAGCGCCATCGTAATTATTATGATAGCGATCTTCACACCACTCCCAAACATTGCCGGACATATCATACAAACCCCAGGCATTCGGCTCTGTCAGACCTACAGCATGGGTGCGGTTTCCACTATTTCCATTGTACCAGGCATAATCATTAATATCCTGATGGTTTTCATCATTTCCCCAATAATAGCGCGTCAGCGTACCAGCCCGACAGGCATATTCCCATTCTGCTTCCGAAGGCAGTCGAAATCCTTCCGCTATTTGTTCCTCAAATTCTTGGATATCGTTCCAGCTTATTCTCTCAACAGGATTGTTATCACCACGGAAACGTGAGGGATTATCTCCCATCACCGCAATCCATTGCGCTTGAGTTACTTCGTATTTGCCAATCCAAAAACCGTTTGCAAATCGTACCGGATGAACCGGTCCTTCATCCGCCTGTCTATCCTGTTCATCATTAGGGCTTCCCATATCAAACTCACCGGCTTGAATCCAAACCATAGTGATAGGTGTATTTTCAATCAGTTCAAATTCTCGTTCGATAGCCTCAAATCCTGTTCCCGTCAGTTCAACATCTAAATCGCCTTCATCCGGATCGTTTGACACGATGATCATTAAGCCTTCGAAATCGCCGGCTTCTTCGGGTGCAAAAGTAACGGTTAATTCGTAAGTTTCTTCCGGTTCAACGAAAATTTCCTCTTCAAAATCGACCAAGAAAAACTCGCCTTCAATTTCGATGTCGCCTATTTGCAATTCTGACTCGCCTGTATTCGAAATCTCCAACATCAATTCCCGGGATCCACCCACAATAACTTCTTCAAATTCCAGTATTTCAGGATTTATCTCGATATCCGGCATTTGCGGCTCGCCAAGTATATTCATAATATCCAATTTTCCCCGCCCCCACAAACGCCAATCTGGATCATCACCGGTAAAATTATCCGTCCGGGCGTTTTCATGGATAATTTCCATCAGATCAAAAGGATTGATATCGGGCTCGTCCTGGAGAATTAACGCTGCCGCGCCTGCAGCGACCGGACATGCCATGGACGTACCTTGAAGAACCATGTAATCAGCCTGCTCATTCTCACCGCCGTCGTTTCCGATTATTTGGCTTCGATAAGCGCCGTCCAAGGCTACTATATCTCTGTTCCGGCAGGAAATGATCATTTGGCCGGGCGTGGCAATATCCGGTTTGTTCGCTCCATCGATGCGGGGGCCGCGGGATGAAAAATCCGCTAAGCGGCCAACCTGTGCGTTTCTAACCTCGTTTTCACGTCCCTGAAAGTCAATCCAATCGGTTCGCGAAGTATATGCTGCGACAGCTATAGCGTTATCGGACAATGCCGGACTCATTATAGTATAAAGCGCAGATGACTCGACGAAATAAACATTTTCCTTGTTAAAAACGTAAATATGGAAATCCTGATCCTGATTCGATTCGTTTTCTATCGCAATAAAAACGCTGCCTGACTCATCGGGAAATGGGTTTTCAGATCGGAAATAGAGTCCTTCCGTACCCCGGCTGCTTGCTTCCGGTCCGGCAAACTCACCTTCTATTTCATTGCCTTCATCATCATAAATTCTTGCGCTTAAAGGAATATGAATATCGGGATCGCGTCCATCAAACCAGCAAATGAAAAAACTTAATAATCCGCCGGCGTCAACGTCAATGCCATCCCACTGAATTTCTATCTCTTCAATGCTTGAATTTGCCTCGATGGTCTCAAAAAAGTGTTTGTTTTTGTTTGCTTCATTACCGGCGGAAGCAAAAACAGCTACTTCCTCGCGAATAGCATATTCAACCGCCTGATCGACAGGACCGCTGCCATCGTTATAATTCCAGGCTCCAAAACTGAGATTGGCTATATCGACCTCGAATGAATCAGCACAGGATCTTATCGCAGCTATCACTGCAGCATTAGTCATAACGCCATTTTCATCGTTTCCGATTTTAAGATAAACCGGAGTAGCGCCGGGCGCCATGCCCTGAAAGCGACCTTCCGATTGTTCGCCTGTTCCGAAAGCGGATCCGGCTACATGAGTTCCATGCTTGGATTGATGGTCGGTTACGTCATTATCAACCGCATCCGGATAAAGACTGTAATCGCGAGCGACAAATCCATTTGGGGTAGGCAAATCGGGATGATCCAATTCAAATCCGCTGTCAATAATGGCTAATCTAACACCATCGCCGTCGTATTCGTATGCTTCACGCGCTTCCGAAACGGTTGTTTCAACGGCGGCGAGATCGTTAAGCGGATGCATTTCATGATAAGCAGCTACAATCCGGCTTACAAGACCATCCTCCAGTACGCCTTTTATCTGAAAAGCTTCCGCTTTTGCCAACATAAATCCTTGCGGATGATTATTCAAGGGTGGAATCCATGATTCGGGGAAAAACTCAAAACCACGCTTCTCAATCCGGGATAATTCATTTTTGGAAGGATAATCATCGAAATACACAAATACTTTTAAAATTGGATTTGCTTCTTCCGGCAGGCGGCAGGTAACTACCTTCTGATGATTTTCGGTCGTAGGATCAATCCGGTATTGTTCTAAAAGCCTCAGATCCTGGTTCAATTGTAATCCAAGACCTTTAATTTGAAAATCCATTTTATTTTGAGGATTTTCGTTTGCGGCTAAAACTGTAAATTGAGAAAGAAACAGGACTAAGAAAAGTACACTTAAGAAACGGTTCATGATAACTCCTTACATCAACGTTTTTTCTAACAATATAATTATTTTCAATTAATTTAAAAATCTTTTATTTATTATTATAGTATATAATGAAAAAAAACCCCGCCCAATCAAGAGCGGGGGTTAAATCTTCGCCTAAGTAATGTAAAATCAAGGAATGCCGGAGCATGGCTCCAGCATTCCGAGGTTAAACTTTACTTAATCAGCATGACTTTGCGGACGGACTCGAATCCGGCGGATTCCATCCTGACCACATAGACGCCGTTGGATACGCCTTCGGCGTTCCAGACTGCGACGTGGTTGCCGGCGTTGACTTCGCCGTTGACGAGCTCGGTTACGAGACGTCCGGCTACGTCGAACACGCGGACGGAAACCTGACCGGCTTCGGGCATTCCGTAGGCGATCCGGGTTACGTTGTTGAACGGGTTCGGGTAGTTCTGAGCCATGTAGTAGTCTTCCGGAACCTGAGCGTTAACCGATACGTCAAGCACGGTGAACGCATCCGCTTCGTACACAAGACCCTTGCCTTCGCGAACCATCGAAACCTGAAGATCGCGTTCGGTTTGCTGGTCTGCATCCCACAGTTTCAGCGTAAACGCTTCTTTATCCGCAGCGCCGTCATTGGCTTCTGTGGCAGCGTCATCGCCCCAAACTGCAAGACCGCAGCGTCCATCCTGAATCATCGCGGAACCGACAAGCGCGCCGGAAGCGGCGTAAGCGGCAATCTCATCGCCTTCGCCCAACATCAGACCGTTGATTGATTGTACGAGGACACTCATGTTTTCACCGGTCGATGGAACGATATAACGACGTTCCGCGCTGCCTAAGCCGGCATAAGCGCCTTCGTCCATTTCTTCAGGATAGTTCAAGACAATATCATCTTCCAGATCAGGATCGATCTTGATCTGGTAGCCCTGCCCTTCAGTCCACGGATTCATGTTCGAGAAGCGCCATGACGGAGCCATGAACAGACCGTTTCCGTCTTTCGCCATCTCAACATGCTCGATGACCGGAGACAGCACGTAGAAGTCGGGAGCGCTGGCGTCAAGATCGTATTCAGGGAAGTAAGCCGCAAGGTTCCAGCTCGGTTCCAGCGTTACATTCGCCTGAGCGTCGATCAGGTCGCCTTCGAATGTGACTTCGACGTCTTCCGAGAACTTAGCCTGATAACCTTGATCAAGCGCCCAGTATGGAATGCTGTTGAAGCCCCATGCCGGCGCCCAGAAGCGGCCGTCTTCGTCTTTCATCAATTCGACGCGATGATTGCGTTCATCGATGCGAAGTTGTTCGAACATAATTTCAACATCCGGACCAGGAAGTTCTTCATCCGGGTTGTCCATGTCGAACGGATCGACGTTGATTGAAATCATGTTCCAGTCTTCGTTGTAAGCGAAGGTCTTGACGGTCGAGCTGCGTCCCGAAAGATCGACGGTTGACTCGCCTTCATCCGCCCAAGCATCATTGCCATCTCCGAAATCGGCGTCCAAATCGTATTCTTCATCCGTATCCGGACTCCATGCCTTGAACATGAATGCATCATCGGCGGCAAAGCCGGGCGTATCGCCTTCAGCTCCGTAAGCCTTAAGATCCCAAGGCAGATCGCGGGCAACCTGACCATCCTCAGGACTCCACACGACTGCGCCGGCACATTCTCCGCCGGGCGTAAATACGCCGATTTCCCAGCCGTAAGGCGGAACTTCTTCGTCGAAAGTGAAATCATCGACGAAAATAGTATGCCACGTTTCGGTCGCGGTGAACTCGAAGTGTTGTGGACTCGGAGCGCCGATAAACAGGCAGATTTCGAACGCAACTTCCTGATTTTCAGGATCGTTGGTTGTGAACGTCATCGCGCCGCGATGTTCGCCTTCAGCCATATCCGTCGGATCGAAGGTCATGGTGACTTGCATTTCATCGCCGGCTTCGATTGTGCCTTCATCGACGTCGTAGGCGAACCAGCTCAGTTCCACAACTCCATCATCGACCTGGAACAAGGTGTTGTTGCCCCAGTTGCCAACCCAGAGGAACTCGCCGTCATGCGCGAGACCGCAGTACGGGTTGTCGTTAGGAGTTCTGAAGTTCTGAACCGCTTGAACGTTGTAATCATCATCGACGGTTGTCTGATATGTATGATTACGCGTCAGACCCCAGAGTTGGCCGTCATGTTCCGGCACCCATTCTATCGCCCAGATGTCGGCGTTGCCCATAGCGGGACGCGCGTTAATTCTGGCGATTTCATCGCGCCTGCCGTTGATATCGGCTTCCTTCGGAACAACGATGACCTGGTTGTGCTGGCCGCTGTAAATGAACACTCTGCCTTCACGGTCTGAAGCCATTCCCTTGAGCTGGCTGAATGTCAGGGCGAACCTGTCATGCTGGTTGCCTTCAAGATCGTAGCGTCTTACCCAGTTGCTGCTATATTCGCCTATCCATATATACTCGCCGTCGTAGGTCATTCCCATCGGATTGGCGGGGAACGCCCAGTTGCCAAGGACTTCACCTTCAAGGCTGAGTTTTACGAATCTGCGCTGACCGTAAGAGCATTCCCACAGGTTTTCACCGTCGAATGCAATACCGGAGCTGTTGTTAATCGGGGAATTCATCTGACGGATCACGTCGCCCGGATCATCTCGCTGGGGACCGACACGATCGTCGGCGCGGCGTACGCTGCGGGCAAATGCATCGCGTTCTTCTTCATCTTCAACGAATCCAATTTCGAATTCGAGGTTGCGCCTGAACTCGCCTTCTTCGTTGGAGACTATTAGGGATTGATCGACAGCGTCATCATCGGGCATGCGCTGCTGCAGAATTTCACCTTCACGGTCGAACATAACATGCGGGGGAAGCGTTCCGATACCTGAGACGTCCCACCAGATATCTCCGTCATCGACGTTCATCGCATCGCTGTGGACAACGATCCGCGCTTCTTTCAGCCCATCTGATTGCGGATGGAAGAAGAATGCAGCCTGCGCGTCACCGCGAGGTCCGATTTCGAATTCACCCTCGAAGTTCGTGCTAAAGTTGCCTTCATCATCGCCCATGACTTCGATTCCATCGACGGTTAAGCCGAGCGAACCGGTGTTCATCAGCGTAACGACGATTTCCTGCTGTCCATCGACGTCGATGCTCGGGAATTCGATATCCTGAGCTTCATCCAGCGGCTGCGGAATGACGTCGGCGGTCAGAGTTGATTGTCCGGAAACATCCATCGAAATCATCACATCGACCGTCTCATTCTCAGGATCGTTGGTGGTGAAGGTCAGAATGCCTTCGTACAAGCCATCAAGCAGACCTTCGGCGTTGAAGATGCAGTTGATTTCCATTTCACTGTCAACATCGACTTCGCCTTCAGCCGGTTCATAGGCAAACCAGGCGGCTCCGCCCAGGCTTTCCAGGTAGTAAAGCATTGCGGGACCGGCAGCGCCCCAGTTGTAAGCGTTCGGATTTCCGTGAAGGAATCCGTCGGTGGTGCCGGAAACGATGCACTGACCGCCGCCGTAAGTATATCTAACCACAACGGGCAGTCCACCGCCGTTATCGATAAGAACCTGAACTTCATCGTTGTTTTCGATGTTTTCAAGTCTGTCTGCCGGATAGTGGCAGTGGTTGAACGAGCTGCCGGCGAACCTGGTGTTTTCATCCCATTCCATCAATTCGAAGAGATAGCAATCGTCAGGTCCGACCAAGGCTCGACCGGAATTGGTGTTGCCGCCCTGCTGGCGCTGCAAGCCGCCGGGATGAATTGGGGTGACAGCATAATAATTTGTGCCGGTGCACATGTAGTAAACGCCGCCGCCATCGACAAAGTCTTCGAATCTTTCCAAATTCTCGTTGTAGCCGCGGTTCCAGTTATCGGATTGATAGTTGGCGACCCAGACTGCGTCGAATTCGCCCAGATCGAATTCCTGGCCCCAGTTGCGGTATCTTACATAATCGACGCCCTCGAGTTGAGCTCTGAAGATAGCCTCAAGATCGAATCCCCAAGGACTATTCTCTTGGAATAGTGCGAAACGAGCTTCAGGCAAACCATCCGGCAACGGATCGCGTTTCGGGCCTCGCGCAGTCAAATGATCGTTAACCGGTGCAAATCCAGTGTTCCAGATTGGATCGCCGGATTCGGGGCGATCGTTTACGAGGTCAAGACTAACGTCCATCGCTTCGTTTTCAATCTGCGCATTGGCGCGGCGCACTGCGCGCTGTAAAGCGTCGCGTTCGTCATCGCCGGGTTCGCCGATAGCTTCGAATTCGGATGTGAACATTAACGGAGCGCCGCCTTCGTTGATTATGTTCAGGATGCGTTCCGCCATTTCGTTCTCATCGATTTCGATGTCGAGTTCCATCGGATCGACAACGATTTCAGGCGCGAACAACGCATCGCCGATAAGCGATACAGGATATCCGTCTTCATAATCCGCATCGTTAACGGTAAGTGTTATCGCTCCTTCCTGATCTGCGCCGACTTCTTCAGGATCGAACGCTACCTGCAGCATGTAGGTTTCATCGATCGGGATTTCAATCGGGAATTCCACTTCTTCGGGAACGGAGAATATTTCATTTTCCGCCGCCCATTCTTCCACGACTACGACGTCGGTTCCAATGTTGGTCAATGGAACTTCGATCGTTTCGGGATAGCCGATATAAACCAGACCGAAGTCGTAAGGTTCTTCAGGAGGCGCCTCTAATGCAGGCGTACCGACAACCGACAACTCGATCGGAACCGTAACGTCGGGCGTTTCATCGAGTTCGACCGGATCGTTGCTGAAGAAGTGAAGGTTGGCTGCATAGGCGCCGCCAAGCAGTCCTTCCGTATCGAGCGTAACGATAACGTCTTCATCGGCTCCGGCTTCAAGCTCGCCTTCCTGTGGATCCCAAGCGAACCAGCTCGCAAAGGCATTTTCCGGTCCAACGGCGATGGCGCGTCCCTCAACAAGGTATCCGGCGCCTTGTCCCGGTGCAACGAATTGCAGACCGGTGCCATTGCCGACGCCTTCCCAGCCGGCTTCCGAACCGTAGTGTCCGTTATCGAAACGGTTGCCATTACCGAAGTTAGCGCCGTAATTAACTTGAATCAGTCCATTGCCATTGAAAATAATCTGAACGTTGGCAGTAGGACCACCCATGCGTGAACCGATATCATGATAGCTCACAATGGCTTGATCCTCACCATTTGTCCAGAAATAGGTGTGCCCCTGGGCATAGTTCATCCCATGCCAGTCACCGTCTGCCCACAGCAGGGTGCCTCGCCAGGCAGCCTGATTGTTCGGGATGTTCGGTACGCTGCGTTGATAAGCGCCGCGCGTGACCGAAACCCAGCCGTCACTGCAAGCCCAGCAGCGATTGGAAGTTTGATCGTAGAACGGGAAGTCCCATCCCATATTTAGCTGCGGCGTCATGGCGTCATCGCCGAGACGGTAATCAAGCCTACCTTCAAATCCGCGAATATCGATCCATTCATATTCAGGACCGCCATCCACTAAATTATCTTTCCAGATATAACCACCTTCATCTGGTCCGCCTTCACGGTCGCGAGCGATTTCGCGATTTGGTCCAGCGCGGCGGATGCTGCGAACGGCAGCATCGCGTTCTTCTTCCATTTCGACGATTTCCGATTCCGTCCACCAGTTCAAAACAGCCTCGCCATCGTTGGCGACGTTAATGGTGTGTTCCTCGCTGTCTCCTTCGTTCAGTTCGGTTACGATTTCTTCCGTATCCAGAACGATGCGCGGCGGAGCTTCACAGTTCGCAAGAACGTTGATCTCAAAATCGTCGATATTCGAGATAATGACCATCGTTTCATCGTATTCGCCCGGTTCTTCCGCGTTAAACGTGAATACGACTTCCTGAGCTTCGCCGACGGGCAGTTCAAATTCTGCCGGCGCGGCGGTGAAGTATTCATTTTCACAAACGATTTCTTCGACTGCGAGAACGTCGGTGCCGGCGTTTTCGATAACCGCATTAATCGGATAAGCGCCGCCGGAATAAAGCTCATCATAAGCTTCGTTCCAGTTCATGGCGTCAGGATGTCCCGGTCCCCAAGCCGCTTCGATAACCGGAACGCCTTCGACGTCCAGTTCAACGTTCACGACTGCATCGGGATTCGCCGGATCGTTGGACAGGAAATGCAGTTCGGCTTCGTAAACGCCGCCCATCATGCCTTCGGCGTTCAACAGAACGTCGATATCCATGTCCTGACCGGATTCAAGTTCGCCCTCTGCAGGTTCGAACGTTAGCCAGCGCACTTCAGCCACGCCTTCATCGTAAATATTAAAGGTGTTAAGCTGGCGGCTGCAGATCCAGATGTTCGCGCCGTCGTGGGCAATGCCGTCCCAGTAATCGACGCCGGGTGAATTGAACGCGTGGTTCGCTTCTGTTACCGCCCAGTCGCCGGTATCGACTCCAACCTGCCAAATCTGGTTCGGCGCCGGAGCATTGTTTGAAATCCAAAGTTGTCCATCCGGATGTTCATCGACCCAAGCGATTCCGCGGGTATTGAGGTTTCCCGGAAGACCTCCCTGACCATTTATCTGGAATTGCGCAACCTGTTGAACCTGA
>CAZWOY010000081.1:8040-12082 GCA_964635255.1 uncultured bacterium | reverse complement strand
CTGCCTTCCGCTGGAATGACTGCCTTCCGCTGGGATGACTGCCTAAGGAACGCTATTTTCCATGCAATTGCACATGAACGATAGCAATCTGTCAGGCAGGGACGCCTGACAGGTGCTCATGAAAATAGAATCTTTGGTAGGGCAGGCGTCCCTGCCTGCCTTCTCAGCCTTGCAGGATCGCATTGGCAGGCGGGGACGCATTGGCAGGCGGGGACGCATTGGCAGGCAGGGACGCATTGGCAGGCAGGGACGCCTGCCCTACCGGTGGAATTCTTTATTTTCCCAGCAATTATTTAACGTAAAAGCAAATGAATCTTAAAGACATATCCGCTGCCTCCGCCGGGACGGGATGGCTGAAGCTGTCGTTGCTGGCTCTGTTTTTCTGGGGGCTGTGGGGTTTTCTGACCAAGCTCGCCGGGACGAGAGTTCACTGGCAGACGATGATGCTTCTGCTGGCGTTTGGGACTATCATCTTCGGACTGTCGTCCAAGCCGCCCAAACCGGCGTTCGATATTTATCATATCTACGGTTTAATCTCAGGTTTGGCTTGCGCGCTGGGCTATCTGTTTTTCTACCGGGCGATGGAGAAAGGCGACGCATCGAACGTACTGCCCGTCACCGCCCTGTATGTGGCTGTGTCCAGCGTTTTAGCAATCGTCATATTGTCCGAACCGATTACGATTAAAAAAATATTGGGCATTATTTTAGCGATTGCCGCCGTAATATTATTAGCAGGTTGACATGGAACAGATTTACCAACAATTAGCCGAGTCGGTTGTGCAGATGCGAGCCGGTGAGGTTCGCAAGCTTGCGCTGCGCGTTATCGAAGAGGGCATTCCGCCGGAGGACGCTATCCAAAAGGGATTGGCGGCGGGCATGTACCGCGCCGGCGAGTTATTTGCCGCGAAGGAATATTTCGTTCCCGAAGTTCTGGTCTGCGCGCGAGCTATGTACGCCGGATTCGATTTATTGAAAGACAAAGTCGCTAAAGATTCGACCGCCGGCAAAGGCGCAATCGTGATCGGCGTCGTTGAAGGCGATCATCACGATATCGGCAAAAATATCGTGAAACTGATGCTGGAGGCTTCGGGCTTCCGTTTAATCGATCTGGGCAAGAATGCGGCTAAGGCAGCGTTTCTCGACGCGGTAAGAGCCGAAAATGCGGACTTAGTCGCTCTCTCGACTTTGATGACGACGACGATGGAAAGCATGGAAGCGATCGTCAACGATCTAAAAAGCGAATTTCCGAATCTAAAGCTGATGGTGGGCGGAGCTCCGGTCGATTATGATTTCGCAGAATCCATCGGAGCGCACTTTTGCGGCAAGGACGCCCAAGAGGCTGTCAAAGGGGCGCACAGGCTTCTGAATATCGAGGCTCCCGGTGGAAAAATTTAACCGGCTTTTTCCTGAGATTACCGGCGGGAATTTCGCTTGGGGTCCCATGATCGCCGGCGATCATCTGGCGTATATTCTTAATAAGCCGATAGATCAGGTGGTGAAAAGCGGCGCGTTATTAGCCGAAGGCGTCCTGAAAGCGCATGAACTGTATAAAACCGAACTGGCGATAATTTTCGCCGATATCGCCGTCGAAGCCGAAGCCGCGGGCGCCGGATTGGAATATTACAGCGATAAAAATCCAAACATTGTCAAACATTTACAACCCGCTGATCTGAAGGAAATCGATTTTGTAAATTCAGGGCGACTGCCGGAACTCTTTAAGGCGGCGGAAATCTGCCGGGAGAACTTGGGATGCGATTTCCCGATATTTTTCTCTATGAAAGATCCTTTCAGCCTGACCGCTTTAACGCTGGGAACCGAATTTATTCTCACGAACCTCATCGATAATCCTTCACTGGTCGCTGAGTTGATTCACATAAGCCTGGGGATTCAAACGCTGTTACTCGAGCAAATATGCAAAGCGGGCTATATACCGTTCATCGGCGCTCCCATATCATCGGGCAGCCTGATCGGAGCGAAATGGTTCGCCGGCTTCGCGCAGGAACCGCTGCGCGTCCTGTTCGACAAAGCCGCGGAATTTGGATCGCTGCGCTGTCTTCATATCTGCGGCGACATAAGTCCGCTTAACGAACAATTAAAGGAATTGAATCCTGACATTCTAAGCTTTGAAGAATGGTCGCCGTCGATGTGGAATGAATTGGCGGATACGATTCCGATGGGCTATATCTCGACGGATTTATTCTCTTATCGCGTCAAATTTTCGGTCGAAAGCGACCAAAAAATGGTAAAAAACGCGTCGATAGACTGCCTGAAGAACCTGCCGAAACCTGGCGTCGTTTCAACCGGCTGCGACCTGCCGGGAACTTCTGATCCTGAGATGGTTCAATTTGTAAGAAAATGCATTTTCGAAAATTAGGGGCGGTTTTTGCCGAAGATCGAAATAATAGAGACCGATAAAGCCATTCCAGTCGAACTTGGCGAAAATCTGAAATCGACGCTTGCGAGCAGCGGCGTCTTGTTTCCGAACAACTGCGGCGGCAAGGGAAAATGTCTGAGCTGCCGTGTAGAATTCATCGGCGACGCTCCGCCGCTAAATAAAATCGAACGGCGGCATTTCGATAAAGACAGCAAATTACGGCTGTCCTGCATGCATAAGGTTACAACCGACCTCAAAATATCCGTCCCATCCTTAACCGATTATTCAACAACCAAGCTGCTGCCGGACTTTTCGTTTGACAGCGACGGAGACGGATACGGAATCGCAATCGATATTGGAACTACGACAGTCGCCGTTTATTTGGCGAATCTTGCGAATGGGACAATTATAAATCAGCTTTCATTCTTAAATCCACAGATTTCCTTCGGAGGCGACGTTATGTCTCGCCTGGCGGAAGCGCGAACCCCAAAAAATCTCGCTGAATTGACCAGAAGCGTTCATGATAAAACAAGGCGCTCGATCCGGACGCTGACAGACCGCAGCGGCGTCGATCTCAATTCCATTCGGCGCTACACAGTCTCCGGGAACGCCGCAATGACTCATTTCTGGCTGGGACGCGCGGGGGAAGGTTTGGAGTTATTTCCGTTCCATAGCTTTCTTGAAAAGGAAAATAAGATCGAATTCCCGCCGGATATTATAGGCTTGCCGGATGAATGCGCTTGCAGCGTCTGTCCGGTGATCGCCGGTTTTATCGGGGGCGATGTTTTATGCGGAATATTAAGCCTCGATCAGGATTTATACGATCGTAATTTCGTATTTATCGACTTGGGAACAAACGGCGAAATAGTTGTTGGCGCAGGAGGGAAGCTCTGCGCTGCATCGACCGCCGCCGGACCGGCGTTTGAGGGCGTGGGACTGTTCTCGGGAATGCCGGCGTCCAACGGCGCCGTATGCGCATTAAGCGGCGACGGACAGCCGGAGGTCATTGGCGGCAGCGAACCCGTGGGGATTTGCGGTTCGGGGTATATCTCGACTTTCGCATATCTATTAAAAACCGATCAGTTGGCTCCGAGCGGACTGCTGGATAAAGACGGTTCCGGCGAAAGAAAATGGGCGTTTAAACCGGGAACGCCGCCCTTTATTACTCAAGACGACGTCAGGAAATTTCAGTTAGCCAAAGGAGCGATTGCCTGCGGAATCGAGATTCTACTGAAAATCGCAGGACTCGAACCGGCTGAAATCGACCGGGTGATTTTAACCGGTTCATTTGGAACCGGCATCGATCCAAAAGCCGCCATCGACGTTGGATTGCTGCCTGGTATAGATTATGAGAAAGTGAGTTTTATCCCTAACGCTACAGGTCGAGGAGCTCTACTAAATTTGGCGCATCAAAGGCATCGCGAGCGAAGCGTCGAAATCAAAAAACGCGCCGAAACCTTAAACCTCGCAGATCATCCGGATTTCGAGGAGTCGTTTGTGCGGAATTTGAGTTTTCCGGATTGGGGTGGTTGATATTGTGATTAATTTTCTGAAAAACAACGCTTTCTCTCGAATTCATTCCAGCGAAACAGACTGTCCTAAAAAACAATGCCAGAGCTTGCAGACGCCCGCGTCTGCAAGTATTGGCGTGTGGTATTCCGCGGCGTC
>CAZWOY010000081.1:0-7940 GCA_964635255.1 uncultured bacterium | reverse complement strand
AGCTTGCAGACGAGGGCGTCTGCAAGCTCTCATAATGAAGTGCGGCCTGGATTCCTGCGAAAATGAATGTCCTAAAAAACAGTGCGAGAGCTTGCAGACGCCCGCGTCTGCAAGTATTGGCGTGTGGTATTCCGCGGCGTCAGCTTGCAGACGAGGGCGTCTGCAAGCTCTCATAATGAAGTGCGGCCTGGATTCCAGCTTTCGCTGGAATGACTGCATAGGGACGCCCGCCCCGCTGGTATAAAATGTTTATGCTGTATGATTAGATTTAAATCATGAAATATCCCAAGCGATATCAGAAGGAACTTATCGACGCTTTCGACAGCCTCGAATCCCGCTGGCTTTCCGAAAACGCCGGCGCTAAGCCGCTCATCGGCTGCCTCTGTCTCAGAGTTCCCCCCGAACTGATCGAAGGCATGGGCGGAATCGCGAAGCGGATCGCGTCCGAACCGGCTGCGCAGGATCGCCATTCCAATCTTATCCGCACCGACGGCTGTTCGTTTTGCAGGAGTGTGCCGGACATTTTAAAACTCGATCAGTATCGAAACCTGAAAGCCGTTATAGCCGGAGCTTGCTGCGATCAGATGCGGAGGACGATGGATACGCTGCAAAAATATTCCGGGATTCCTGCGTTTTTCTATGGCGCGCCTCGCACGTGGGAATCGGATAAAAAATATTTTAAAGGCGAGATGGTTCGAACATTTGAAAGAATGGGTAAAGCGGTTGGTATGGAATTAGATGAAGTTAGTTTGCGAAAATCGATTGCAGATCGAAGAAAATTGACGAGCCTCATAAACAGGCTGCGCGAAGAAAATCTTCTGCCGTCAGCGCTGCTTCATAAAATTTCCGCTTCTCCCCTGCCGGCGAATATTATTGTGAATTTTTTGAATGATAATACCTGCCATCCACCTGTCGGCGGCGTTAATGTCATGCTGATGGGCAGCATTCCCTCAGGTACAGAACTGCAGGTCATCGAAGAAGCCGGCGGAATTGTCGCCGCGGATGCAACCTGTATGGGGGATCGAGCTTTCCGTCCTTATCCTGAAGATAATGGCGATCCGGTTGAAATGCTGTACGATCATTATATCGAGCAAAACCTCTGCCCTCATAGAAGACCTTACACAAGGCTGATCGATTATGTCCGCGACCTGGCAGAACGGCGGAGCGTCGAGGGAGTCGTTTACCGGTCTGTTAAATATTGCCATCCTTTCGGCTTGTCCGCGAAGCGGTTCAAACAAGAATTGAATTTGCCGATGCTGATTATCGACGATGACTTAAGCATTCAGGCAATCGGCGGATTGAGGACGCGAATCGGGGCGTTCATCGAAATGCTGGAAGCGAAGAAGGCGGCAAAATGAACATCGATCGTTCACTATTTGGAATAATAGACGATCCGCATCCGAAGCAGGTAGATTTTAGAGAATGGCGTCGGTTGTTCAAATCTATCCCCGATGAACTGATCGAGACGACGCGTTATTATCGCGATCTGCCGGACGCCGAATGGTCGCAGTACCTCTTCCCGCCATCGACGCATCTGGTTTACGGAAACAGACTGCTGCGCAAGCTTAGATTCGATAATTCGCTCGCAGCCTTGCGCCTGTGGGGCTATGTGATGAGCGAAGGCGAACGCATTTTCCGCGCGCGGCAGGCGGGGAAAAAAGTCGTCGCCGTTATGGGCGACCTGGGAGCGGCGACCCCGTTGATATATTCGTTTAAGGATACGATTGCGTTCTATCCGGACTGCCTCTGGTGGACGCCCTTTTTGATGGAAAGCCGCACGCTTTTCGATGAAGCGGCGCAGCTTGGGATGAACGAGGACTGCTGCTACGTCCGCGCCGCGCTGGGAGGATTTTCCAAGCGCGCTTATTTTCCCCAGCCGGATCTGTCGATTGGAACCGTTGGCGCTACTTGCGACGATATGGCGGCGGTGATGAGCGAAGCGTCCTATCTCGGTTATGACATTCATTATTTCGAACTTCCCTTCAGAGACGATTCAGCCGGCAATCGCGAGAGGCTGGCAGAGATGCTGGCGGGGCAATATGCTTTGCTCTCCCGGAAAATCGAGGAAATCACCGGTCAGAAATTCAGCGAATCCCGGTTCGGCGACATAATTGAAAAGGCGAATTTGCTCAGGAAACTGATAAAGGACATAAAGGATGCAACCGCTCGCTCAACTTTAAATCCGATGGGCGCGGTCGAGCTTTTAAACGTCGAATTTGCGGCGCTCTCGTATTATGGCGACCTGGATGAATGCCTGTCTGTGGTTTATGACGTTTGGAAAACGATAGAAAAAAGATCTAAGTACAATCGCGGCTATTCCGGCCAAGACGTGAGAATTATCTGGGTAACTCCGCCGGCTGATCCGATATTGATGAACGACCTCGAAAAACTCGGCGGACGAGTGGTCGGTTCGGAATATGTTATCAATCAGACTAAACCTCAGATCGATCCATCGCTGAATCCTTTCCAGGCTTTGGCTGAGGCGCAAATCCAGGGATCGTTGATGGGCGGAACGGATTTCCGGGCGCAGTTGGTTTTAGATCAAGCCGCCAAGCGCCGGGCGGACGGCGTGGTTATTTCCGGCGTATTCGGTTCGACCCACTGCCCCTATGAAACATATCCGATAATCGAACGCCTGCGAAAAGAAAGCGTTCCCGTATTAGCGTTCGACGTTGTTGCGCCGGGGAAGGTGCAATTGCAGTCTCAGATATTTAACCGGATGGAAGCCTTTATGGAATCGCTGAAGATAAAAAAGGAAAGAAATGCCCGGTGAGATGAATCCACGCGAGCGGTGGGGGTTGCTGCTCATCGACGAACTGCCGGACAGACCGCCGGTCTATCCCTTGATAACCTCCCACTCGGCGAACGTCTTTGGCTGCAGTTTGATCGATTACTGCACCGACGGTAAAACCTTGGCTGAATCGCAATTAGCCGCACAGCGCGCCTACAGGCACGACGGGCTTTCCGTTTTTACCGACGTGGGAATCATCGCCGAGGCGTTCGGCAGCGCCTATCAACTGCGTGAAAACGACGTCCCGATCATTATCGACCCTTTGATTAAAGACTACGGACAGATCGACGGCTTAACCATTCCGGATCCTGAAAACAGCGGCCGGCTGCCGGTTTATCTGGAAGCCATCGAGTATCTGTTCGATAAATCCGGAGATATACTGCCGGTTTTCGCGTTTATCCCTTGTCCGTTCACTACGGCGGCAGGATTGAGAGGAGTGGACAGTTTTCTGATGGATACGATATTGGAACCGGAACAGGCTCGCCGGATTCTCGATTTTTCGCTAAGAGCGGCGGTTGATTTCTGCGACGCCTGCATCTTAGCCGGCGCGCTGCCTGTGCTGGTCGATCCATTAGCTTCCGGCAGCGTAATCTCACGGAAAACATTTATCGATTTCGCTCTGCCCTATCAGGAAAAATTAATCCGGTATCTGCATCGGTGCGATCTCGATATAACTTTACATATCTGCGGCGATACCAACAGCATCATCGATCTTATTCCGAAAACCGGCGCGGATCTGTTCAGCTTCGACCAACTGGAGGTTTCAACGGCGGCAGAGCGGATCGGCAAATCGACGCGCTTAGTGGGCAATCTGCCGCCGAACGCCCTGTTAGATTCGAGCAAATTAGATGTCGGCGAATTTAGCGGCAGACTTATCGAGCAAGGATTGAAAAACAAGAAAGGGTTTGTATTTTCGACCGGATGCGAAGTTCCGATTAAATGCGACTCGCAAAAACTACGGAATGTGATTGAAATAGGCAAAAAATCGAGTTACAGTTTATGACATGCGCAGGCTTAGACGTCGGTTCGCGAACGACCAAGGCTTTGATCTGGGACGGCGCGAAGGTTCTCGGCAAGTCCATCGTCTCCACCGGATGGAATCCGGTTAAGAGCGCTGAAAACGCCCTTAGCGAGGCTTTGAAGATTTCCGCGTTAACGGAAACTGATAAGATTATTGCGACCGGCTACGGCAGAGTTTCCATTCCCTTTGCGGATAAAACCATTACGGAGATAACGGCGCACGCGCGGGGGATCAGCCATGAAATACCTGAAACGAGAACCTTAATCGATATCGGCGGTCAGGATTCCAAGGTTATAATTTTGGGCGAAGACGGTCTGGTGAACGACTTCGCGATGAACGACCGCTGCGCCGCCGGCAGCGGCAAATTTCTCGAATTCCTAGCTATGACGATGGATTTGTCAATTGAGGAGTTCGCCCGATTAGCGCACTCGTCCCGCAATCCGGTGCAGATATCAAGCATCTGCACGGTATTTGCGGAATCGGAGGTCTTGTCGCTCTTAGCCGAAGGGATCCCCGAAAAAGACGTCGCTTGCGGCGTCCACCGTTCGATCGCTCTGCGAGTCGCCCAGATGGCGAATCTGCTGCATCCACAGCCTCCGGCGGCGTTCTCGGGAGGAGTGGCTTATAACGATTGCCTGGTGAGAGAATTATCGAACATCCTGAATTTCGAGATTAAAACTCCGGAACAGCCGGAATTTATTGGAGCTCTGGGCGCCGCAATGACAACTTGGCGGTCTTCGAAGGTTCTCCGATTATAATTTATACATTTTCAATTTCCGCCATAAGGTCGAGCGATGCACGCCGAGTTCCCTTGCCGTCAAGTTACGGTTGAATTGATTTCGTTCTAATGTTTCGGCGATCACATCTTTTTCATGCTTCTTTACCGGCGTAATCCCGTTTACGCACTTGCCGTTATTTGAAATGTTAAGCGGTAAATGTTCGGGCGTAATCGTATCATTATGGCACATTACAAACGCATGCTCGATGGCGTTTTCGAGTTCTCTTACATTCCCTGGAAATGTATATCTTCTCAGTTTAGTCAACGTTTCCGGAGTAATCCTGTTAATCTGCTTTCGAGTTTTCAATCGGAATTTTTTGACAAAATGACTAACCAAAAGCGGTATATCGTCCGGTCTCTCGGACAGAGGCGGAATTTGGAGATTTACAACGTTAATTCGATAATATAAATCCTCTCTGAATTCGCCTTGCTCGGTGCATTTTTGAATATCGGCGTTTGTTGCGGCAATTATGCGCGCATCGGTCTTCATTGTTTTGGTGGAACCCAACGGCTGATATTCGCCGTTATTCAACACTCGCAGCAGTTTGACCTGCAAAGCTATGTCCATCTCGCTGATTTCATCGAGCAGCAAGGTTCCGCCGTTTGCGAGACAAAACTGCCCGGGTTTATCTCGTTTAGCGTCGGTAAACGCTCCTTTTTCGTACCCGAAAAGCTCCGATTCAAGCAGCGTAGGCGGCAATGCAGCACAGTTTATTTTGATGTAGGGTCCGTATTTACGGGGACTTAGATTGTGTATAACCTGGGCTATCAGTTCTTTTCCCGAACCACTCGGACCCTCGATCAATACATTGCATTCGGATTGAGCCACATCCGGCAGCAATTGAATCAGCTTCTGCATCTGCGAATTTACACTGACTATATCGTCCAAAGCGCGACGTTCATCCAGTCTTTTATGCAGATGTTCGATTTCAGAAACGTCTCTGAAAAACTCCACCGCCCCGATCACGTTATCTTTTTTATCCTTCAGCATCGTCGTCGTGACGTTTATCGGGAGCTCGCAGCCCTCGCGCGTTATAATCGTAACGCGGGCGTTCTGAACCGGATCATGATGTTTCAATGTATCTTTAAGCGCGCATCTTTTATGGCATACTTCCGTGCGAAATATATCGTAACAGTGTTTTCCGACAGCTTCGGCGGCTTTAAATCCAGTGATATCCTCCGCTGCTCGGTTGAACGAAGTAATGATGCATTTTTCGTTTACCGTAAATACGCCATCACTGATGCTGTCAAAAATCAATTCGCTCAATTCGTTCATGTCTTACCTGTTTTTGCGTTTAAGCTCTCTGTTTTATTATTTGCAACATCTGTACCACATATTTGAGGCGCGTTTAAATTAACTTTATGCGTCCTGTCAACCGGTTAACCGGAAACATTTGACCTTTGCTATTACCATGTGTAGTGTACATATTACAAAAACTCGTTACCACGCGGGAGCGTGGGAACGAGTTGCGGCTTATTCGCTCCATGTCGATTGTACACTATTTAATGCACATAGTAATAAAAGAGCAGGTTTCGCTTAACCGGGTCGATTTTAAACTAAATTATTGCAAATACGCAACTCTATCAAGCTGTAACTAAATCGATTTTCTCCCAGCTGCTTTGAGGCAGTATCAAATGATCTTTGATCAGATTAGCCTGACTGTTGAGATGCAATTGCTCGGGGCTTTCCGGTCCGACGAGGATAATTGGACAGACAAAGCTGTTGGCAAATTCCTCTATCGGTTTGCCTGCAAAATAGGCGTCATAATCAATATAGCCAAGAACGAGAATCTGAAATTCCCGGATCAACAGGCAGCGATGCAACTCAGTCCACTCCTTGTCCTCGCACAGCCGGAATCCGACGTCTAAATAATCGCCGGCGCGCCGGTCGTAGTACATCCGCATTTCTTTCTCGCGTTCGATAACGAGTTTGCGCTGTTCTTCTTTTGAAAGCTTTTGCGCCGCATTATCCTCAGGATCATACGGATCCTCGAGGAAATGAAAGACGTCAAGCTGCAGTTTATTTTCTCTCGAAAGTTTCAGCGCATAGTCGAACGCCCAATCGCCTTGATCGGAATAGTGCGCGCAAAATCCGACCGCTCGCAATGTTGGAATCGCCATCTTTTTTCCTCCAAATCTTATGTGTTTTGTTTTCAATGCAGCCCGGATAAGCTTATCCGGGGAATTCAGTTTAAGGCGGGGCGCTGTGAAAGATGCAAGCGTTCCCGCTTAAAAACGATTATATTTCATTGAGATAAAAATCCGAATAAACGGCTCCAATCGGATTATTAGCCAATGATTTATCTTTAACGAAAATAGTCGTAACCGGCGCTTGGCTCGCCTTTGTAAA
The DNA here is from genome assembly GCA_964635255.1 of uncultured bacterium. Lineage (GTDB taxonomy): Bacteria > Electryoneota > AABM5-125-24 > Hatepunaeales > Hatepunaeaceae > CAZWOY01. The sequence goes on along the minus strand of CAZWOY010000081.1, from coordinate 1,000 downwards.
GACGCTGTCCGCTCCGACGCACAAACCGACGATGATGTTCATATCGACGCCGATCCGGTTTAGAACTTCAGCCTGCATGAGCGGATTGCACGCAATGCGGCTTTCGCGTCCAAAAGCTTTCCCGTTCGATCCCAGAAAATGGTCTTCATCGACCTGAACGCCGCCTATTTTGCAACAGACGGGAAACACCGAAAAAAATCGCTTTAAAACTTCGGTCAAAATGCTTGCCGGTTGAAGCAAGTCGATGCAGAATGCGACGCCCAGTTTCTTATACCTCATTCCCAGACAATAGTAAACCAGTTCAGCCAACCTGCACAGTTTTCGCTCTTCCTCAAACGCCACGTCCATTGCCGACTCGAGCATTTCTCTTATGCTGTCGGGAGGTTCGATCTTATTAAGCGCCGCATCACTCAAGCATTTTTCGCCTCTCAGACAGACTCGATTTTCGCAATTCAGACAATCGACGCTGGAAATTGTATTTCCACTAAAGTTTGCCGATAATTCAGGCTGAGCTATTCTCGAATCGGAATCTTCGACTTCTGCGAACCCAAAACCGGATTTTACCCGCTTGCTTGGGAGCGCATCGAGAATCTCATCATAAGCGCCGGTAACATTTTCGACGACCTTGATATTATTCAAGATAAGAGATTCTCTTGTCGATTTGCCGATCCCGCTGCAGATAAAGGCGTCAACGCCATGTTCAGTGAGCGTTCTGACCAAATCGACGCTCGTGTTGCCATTGAGCGGGACAACGCTGCGCTCAGTTATCCTTCCATATTTGAGAACCGCCAAAAGTATCCTTTCGGCATAAATGCAACGGGGCGCCACCCGCTCGTTTAGCAATGGAATAGCAATCAGCATTATTTTCGAATTAAGGACCTTCGTTTTTTTCTAAAAGAATGCAAGTAATGTGCCGGTTGAGAGAATAAAGATCGATAATGGCAGTAATTATTGGGTATATTGTTGATTATTGCTTTGGTCATAAAAGGTTATCCCTTGG
>CAZWOY010000080.1:0-12169 GCA_964635255.1 uncultured bacterium | reverse complement strand
TGTCTATGTTATTACTTTACAATGGTATGGAATATTGAGTTTCAAACGCCCGTTAGAATACACGCTTCAGCGTGCCGCTGCCATATTTAATGCATTATTTTTATTAAACATCCGATAATACAATTGGCGTTGAATTGAGCGTATAAAACTACAAAATTGACAGATCCGATAAAAAACGAGCTTTTTAATCATTCAACACTTGACAATGGCTTTAAATTCCTTATATTTAATATGAGAATTGTAATTTACTCGCCTACTACGCTACCAAGCAATTCTCAGTAAAATCGGGTGGATTGAGAGAAGCTATTGAGTCTGTCAACCATTGGTTAAAACCCCTCGCATTCAATCCTCAAGACTGCCTCCAATCCACGAACGTTATGTTGGTCTAATCTGGGCATTGGCATCCAGATTTGACTTTATTTTGAAAAATTGAGATGAAGCTGTGGAAAGTGCGCAGAAACATCATTCCAAAACTCCAGTTTCAGATGCAATGGGGTGGCTTTAAATGAAGAAATTATCAAAGATTAATCGTAAAGCTCTGAGTTCATTAATTTTTGTCATTGTTGTCTCTGTACTGATTCCATTATCTGTTTTGGCTGAACCGGAAGCCGCCTACGAACACTTGACGGAAGTCATGGATCGGTATCACAACGCCTTTGATGTTTATACTGATCGGGATGCTGGCGGCAATCATTTCAATGACCAGCAGTGGTTCAATGGCGACCAGAACATGGAAGTAAACACTGATTGGGCTGATAATCCTCATTCCGGTCACAGTTGTATTCGAGTTCATTGGAATGGTGAACGAGGCGATGATGGTTGGCTATGGAACGGAGTCATGATGCAAGCGGAAGGACCGGGGCGCGACCTGGATCAGGCAGAGACTTTGACGTTTTGGGCAAGAACGGAGGAACTGGGACTTCGTGTGATCTTCTTAATCAATCCCGCCCACGAGGATGAAAGACGCTGGATTATCGAACTAAACGAAAACTGGTCAGAAATCGTTCTGGACGTCGCAGAAATGAATCTGGATAATCTGGAAAACGGATTTGGTTTTGTTTTTGATGACAGACGCGATCCCGATCCAAATGGTACAACTTTTTATTTGGACGATATCAAGTACAATCATCCTCAAGAACAACGTGAAAACAGGTTAAACGAACCAAGGTTTCTGCTAAGTTACAATGCGCTCGTAGTTGACAACGACAGGGAATGGGCTTTCAATCAAGCTTACACTTACGACAATGCCCTCTCGATGCTTGCTTTTTTGGCAAGAGGAACGGATGATGATATGCGAAGAGCCAGATTGATTGGCGAAGCGTTTGTTTTTGCACAGGGAAACGATCGTTTTTTCGATGATGGACGTCTAAGGAACGCATACAGATCGGGCTATATCGAGGGAAACGGCAATGTAAGGCTGCCTGGCTGGTGGGATGATGAAGCTGGCGATTGGTTTGAAGACAAATACCAAGTAAGCACTTATACTGGAGAAATGGCATGGGTAATAATTGCGTGGCTCGCCTATGACAGGGCTGCTGGCGAGAATCGCTTTCGCGATTCCGCTGAGAGACTAGGCGGGTGGATATTCAATAATCACTGGGTTGGCGATGGAGATTTCCCAGGCTACGCAGGAGGATTTGAAGGCAATGACGACGAAGCTCAAGCATTGGATTGGAAATCAACTGAGCACAACATAGACGTCTTTGCGGCGTTTACTTTACTATTTCAAACAACAGAGAATGAGGTCTGGCAACAGAGAGCGGAAGGCGCAAAAAGATTCGTCGAGTCGATGTGGAATGAGGAAAGCGAGAATTTCTGGACGGGAACTACAGCGAATGATGAAATAAACGAATTTTCCCCGCTTGACGCAAATCCCTGGGCACTGCTTGTTTTCCAAGATATTGAAGATTTTGATATTGATAATCTTTCTGAAGGGATGCAATGGGCACAAGAAAACTGTTTCGTTGAGTTCGAAGAGGCTGGATGGGAAGGATTTCACTTTTGCGCGACTGAAGATATCGAGGATCAAGAAGAGGTCGGCGTCTGGTGGGAAGGTACAGCGCAGATGTGCACTGGTTACCAAATGTTGAGTGATTTTGATAATTCAGGGCGTTTTCTCGATCAATTACGCAGATGGCAGGCTGAGGCTGATGCTACTAACGATCACGGGGTAGTGGCGTGTTTTCCCGATAGGATATTTACTGGGATTTGGAGAGACTTTGACAACGACGGCGAAGTGGAAGAATGGTTTTATTATCATCGGCTTCATATCGGCGCCACAGCCTGGTACATTTTTGCGGAAAGGCAGCATAATCCTTACTGGCAAACGCCGACCAACGCTCCGCCTTCCATTGAGAATCCGATAGAAGATGTGGAAGTCGATGAAGATTCAGGCATGATGGAGATTGAGGATTTGGACAATGTGTTTAATGATCCCGATGTGGATGAGTTGCAATTCATAATTGAGGGAATTGATGAGTTAAACTTAGCGCTTAATAACGAAAATATACTGACAATAGAACCGGAAGCCAATTACAATGGAGCTTCTCAGGTTAATATTACGGCAACCGACGGATGGCATGAAGCTCGTGATGTGTTTGTCGTAACAGTCAATCCGATTAACGACGCGCCTCAATGGATTGTTTTGCCCGAGGGTTGGATAGTGGCTGTGGCGGGGGAAGTCATTGAGTTCAATCTGGAAGCGATCGATGTAGATAATGAGGAACTGGAAATTGAATTGGAAGGAAACCTGCCGGAAGTAATTGAGTTCGTGGATAACGGTGATGGATCTGCTTTTTTCAGATGGGAAACTGAACTGGATGATGCTGGAGAATATCTTGCCTTATTTAAAGTGTCGGACGGTGAATTGACGGATGAGTTCGAAGTAAATATCGAAATCGAGATGGAACAGCGCGACATAATTGTAGAACTTGAAGAAGGCTGGAACCTTATCTCAATAAACGTTTCCCCCGACAATGAAATGTATGCAGAGGATGAGGATCGCGGTCCTGACATCATCCGCATGACCGACCAACTCCGCATCGACGAGGAAAACCACCACCTACTTCTAATGAAAAACGAAGCAGGTCAATTCTATGTTCCTGCGTTTAATGCCTTTAACAACATCCCTTACTGGAACCTTGCGGAGGGTTATCTGATTAAGGTGGACGAGGATGTTGAAGCGGTTTGGGAAGGAGAGTCGATACCCGCCGATGCTGACATCGAGTTGACAGAAGGTTGGAATATGATTGCCTATTTTCCGACCTACGAACTTGACGCCGGCGCGCCGGATTTTTATGTGCTGTCTCCCATCATCGATAATGTCGATATTGCCAAAGATGGGGAAGGTCGTTTTCTATTGCCGGAATTCAACTTTTCAAACATGAACCCCTGGTGCGAAACTCGAGGTTACCAAGTTAAAGTTGACGCAGACGTCACTTTAAATTATCCGCAGGAACAAGATCAAATTGCTTTTTTAGATTCCCGAACAAATCAAACTCAGCTTGTGCATTGGGCGAAAAACACGCGCACAAATGAAAACATGAGTCTGTTGATTAGTGATATTCAAGGTGTTAAAATTACAGAGGGCGCTCAGGTTGCGGCATTAGACAAGCGCGGCGCCGCAGTCGGCGTTGATTGGATTCAGGCGGATGGTCGCTGCGGCTTGGCGATTTGGGGCGGTGATTATACCACAGAACCTAAAGAAGGCTTAAAAGAAGGCGAATCCTTTACTCTCCGCCTGTGGGATTCCGTTCGCAACATTGAACTTCTTCTAATCCCAGCAGCCTTCCACCAAGGCTCATCCTTGTCATACCAAACTGACGCCCTAATCGTAATTGACGTAGTCGCCGAAGCGCCGCTTCCAGCCGCATTTTCATTCAGTGAAGCTTATCCAAATCCTTTCAATGTTTCTACGCGTCTAACTTACGGACTTCCCGAAGCTTGTGAGGTTTCATTGAAAGTTTACGACTTGTCGGGGCGGCTGTCGACAACGCTGATTAACGGTAAAAGAGAAGCAGGATATCATTCTAAAGTATGGAATGCGAACGATTATGCTTCGGGCTTATATCTGGTCAGATTAAAAGCAGAGGATTGGAATGGTGTAAGGAAGATTTTGTTGGTTAAGTGACCATTTTAGAAAATGGATAGGAACGTGATGAGTATTAAATCTTTGTATTCCCGCCCGGATTCGCGAAACCGGAACGCGGAGAACCTCATATAGAATATATTGCATGAACGATATGAACCAAATGAACGATTTCCAATACCGGTAAAAACAACCTAATTTAGGGCGGGGTATTATCCCGCCTTTGCCTTATGGACTCGGTCTGCGCCAGTGGGATAAAATCCACCACCCTACAAATCTGAATCCGCTTCAAAACGAGTCAGAAAGAATCTTCTCAATCAAAAATTCCCGCTTGCCAAAGCCGATAGACTGACCTTGCCAATTTTTCTTGCCCGCTTTGCGAATCGAGTTTTTATTTTTCTAGCCGTAATATGGTTAAACAAACTGTCAAAATCGCAAAATCGGCGTTTTCTTTTGCAAAGAACAGATTGAATCGATATATTTTCTATTTGGATTTTCCGCTAACATAGCGCGGAACAAGTTAACAAGGAAGTAAAAGGATTTAAATATACATCAAATGCACATACTGATAACAAACGACGACGGATATCAAGCGCCGGGGATTAAGGCGCTGTACGAAGCTTTGAGCGGCTTGGGAACGCTGTGGATGGTTGCGCCGTCCGAAGAGCGCAGCGGCGTCAGCCATGCGTTCACGATACGCAGCCCGCTGCGGGTCGATCTGGTCGATGCGATTCCTGAAAGGCGAGGCTACGCCGTTCACGGCATGCCGGTGGACGCCGTCAAGATCGCCATTCGTTCGATACTGCCCGAAATGCCGGCGCTGGTTGTGTCGGGCATAAACCAGGGGGAGAACAGCGGCGTCGATCTGTTCTACAGCGGCACGGTCGCCGCGGCAATGGAAGGCGCGATCTTCGGAGCGCCGTCGATAGCCGTATCGTTGGCTTCGAAAACGCACCCCGACTTTTCCGTAGCCGCCAAATTCGCCCGGTCGATCTGCGAACGGGTGTTGCGCTACGGCTTGCCTGACGGCATGATAGTCAACGTCAACGTCCCGCCCGTCTCCGAACCCGAGATCAAAGGCGTCAAAATCGCCAGCCAGGCAAAATCCCGCTACATAGAAAACGTCAGCCGCAAAGACGACGAAACCGGCGGCGACTACTTCTGGGTAGAATACGAAAAAATCCTGTTGGAGGACGGCGCCGGAACCGACTATCAGGCAATCAGAGATAACTATGTAGCTGTAACGCCGGTTAATGCTAAGTTTACGGATTACGGGATGTTTAAGACTATGGAGGATTGGGAATTGGGGGTGGGGTGATTTGGATTTGAATAATTGAGACGAGATATAATCGGAAAGTTGCGGAAATGAGGTTGGGGGGATATATTTCAGACTAGGTAAACGAAGAAAAAGGTAAAACTTGAGAAATCAACCGATACATAACGCGCCTGATGCGGGAACGCTGATCAACTTGCAGGAAGCGAGCCGATGGGCTACTTCTTACTTAAAAAGAAGCGTAACGGTCTCAAATATATCCTACCTGGTTCAATACGGAAGAATAACCAAATATTCCGATAATGGCAGTACGCAGGTATTGAAAGAGGAGCTCAGAGAATACTATGACAGTCTGCCCAAAGAGGACGAATGGAAGAAAAAGTTAGGCTCCGATTTGAACTGGAATTTATCTTTTACGCAATACAGCGAAGCGGAGCGAACCAAGCACGTCCACCGGCTGCATCCATATAAAGGTAAATTTATACCGCAATTGGTCGAATATTTCCTCGATTCGCATACCGATGAGTTTAAGACCGAAGCAATTTTTAAACCGGGAGACGTAGTTCTGGATCCGTTCTGCGGGAGCGGGACGACTTTGGTTCAGGCAAATGAATTAGGAATGCATGCGGTCGGCGTGGATATATCTGAGTTTAATTCATTGATAAGCAATGTTAAAATATCAAAACACGATTTTCAGGCGTTAACAGCGGTTATCGGCTCTTTAACCTTCGGATTAAAGGAATTCCAAAAAGATAGAAACAACGTACAATTCGAAGAGAATCTACTGGCAGAGTTAGCCGTTTACAACGCAAAATATTTTCCTTCGCCGAAGTTCAAGCGACAAGTCAGAAACGGAGAAATCGACGAAAAAACTTATGCAGGCGAGAAAGACAGAGAATTCTTAAACCTGTATAACGAACTGGTAAAAAAGTATCAAATTAAAATACTGCAGGATAAAAGCGAGATTTTCTTAGATCGTTGGTTTTTGTTCCCGGTGCGGGAAGAGATCGATTTTATGTTCGATCAAATAAGCCGGATTGAAAACAAACGAATAAAAAGCGTTCTTGCGATAATACTCAGCCGGACGGTCAGATCCTGCCGGGCGACAACCCACGCCGATCTTGCCACGTTAAAAGAGCCTGTAACTGCAACGTACTACTGCAAAAAACATGGTAAAATCTGCAAACCGATCTTTTCGATCAAAGGCTGGTGGGAGAGATATTCCGTCGATACGGTTAAGCGGCTGAAAACGTTCGACAGAATCAGAACCGATACGCTCCAAAGATGCATAACCGGAGACAGCCGCGAGATCGACTTATTCGAAGCGATCGAAAAAAGAGACGATAAATTCGCAAAAACGCTTAAAAACAAAAAATTCAGAGGCATATTTTCCAGTCCGCCTTACGTAGGCTTAATCGATTATCACGAACAGCACGCCTACGCCTACGACCTGTTCGGCTTCGACCGCAGAGACGGCATGGAAATAGGACCGTTGCGCAGCGGTCAGGGGAGGGAATCGCGCGAGTCTTACGTTAGGGGCGTAGCGGAAGTTCTAATCAACTGCAAGAAATATCTGCAAGATGACTATGATATTTTTTTGGTTGCGAATGATAAGTATAATATCTATCCACGGATAGCGGATTTGGCTGGGATGAAAGTTGTTAAGCGGTTTAAACGGCCTGTATTGTGCCGGGTTGAGAAGGATCGGTCGAATTATTCGGAAACGATTTTTCATTTGAAAGAATAGAATATAGAATTTCAATTTGAGGAAGAAATGACCGACCGCGAAATGAAGGACGCAATCCAGTCAGAAATAAAAGCTTTGATGGACAGCGTTTTGCAAAACGCATTAGTTAATAAGCCTTTCGACGTTGAACATCTTAGAAAGACGAGACCATTATATTTAGCTTTAGTGCCTCAGGAAATATTTAAAGGTTCTCATTTTGAAAGAAAGTTTGTTACGCCCTTTGGCAAATCCTGGCAAAAATTAGCGAAAGTTGCTGCAGAAAAGAGCATGGGATATTGTCAAACGGAATACATGATCGAGGGAATGGTAGATTCAGAAAGATTGCGTCGAATACAAACGGTGTTAGATAAACTTGAACATGGATTGAAACTTGGGAAAAGAATCAAACCAAATTGGGATCAAGAATTGGATTACATCTTGGCTGGAAAAAGTGTAAATGAAACTCCGTGTAGAGTAAATTGCGATATTTATGCAATCGATCAGAAGAATAATAAAAGATACAGTTATGAACTGAAAACTCCTTTGCCAAACAGTGATATTACAAAAGTCAGCAAAGAAAAATTATTCAAATTATATAGTATGAAACCAAGATTAATCGACGAAGCCTATTTTGCGCTTCCTTACAATCCTTTTGGGAAAAAAGAGGATTATCACTGGTCGCCGCCAATGAGGTGGTTTGATATGATCCACGACAAAAGTGTACTTATCGGTGAAGAATTCTGGGAGGGAATCGGCGGTATAGGAACTTACGATACATTAATAAATGCAGTAAATGAGATTGGCGAGGTGTATAAAAATCTGATTTATCATGAATATTTGGGCATTGAACCACCGGAAGATTCAAAAGCCATACGATTGTAAAGCATTTCGGATATTCGGGGTAAAACACAGTGAACCATAAAACAAGTTACATATTAAACCATAAGATGAAAGCATGGCTAAGTGTGTCGGGCACCCCTATCCGACACTTGCCCAAGAGCAGTCATTCCAGTAATTGCTTATGAAGCGAGCTTTGCCACGGAACATGAAAATAGCTGGTATAATCACATTGAGTGCGCGCTTCAGCGCGCATTCAATATGATAAGTCCAAGGTTCTATTTTCCAATAATTAGAAAGTAAAACATCCATGCCCGAAACCAAAATACTAATAACCGGCAAAACAAAATACGGCAGCTTAGCCTGCATCGGCGCGCTGTCGCTGGTCGATGGGGAGTCGTTTCGGTTGAAGACGATGTTGAACTCTTATTGGCCTGCGGATGACTTTTCGATCGGGGAGGCTTATACGATAACCTACCAGCGGAAGGGCGACGAAAACAACCCGCATCAGAAAGAGAACATCGTGGTCGTCAGGCGGAAGCCTGCCGGCAGGTTGAGCAGGGCTTCAATCGCCGGTCTTATCCGGCGGGGCGGGCTGGTCGAGAAAACCAACGATCCGCGGCGGGCTTTCCGATTCGAAGACGGCGGCGTCCATTTCAGCGAAGAGTATGGAAAGCTGTTTATCGACCAGAAATACGCCGGCTTGCTGCTGAACTCCGTCGGCTTTATCGAACCCGATATCGATATTTGCGCCGACCGGCAGTTTCAGAACTACAGATTCGGGAGCTACCGAATTAAATACGTCGGTTTCGACCAGCCGGTTTCGGTAATCAAAGCCGGGACCATCGTAAGGCTGTCCACCTCAAGCCTCTGGCAGAAGCCAAATACCGATGAAAGACGAGTCTATCTGCAAGTATCGGGATGGTTTTAAATGAAAGACTTATACACCATAGGAATCGGCAAACGCTCCATCGAGGAGTTCTTCGAAGCGCTGAAGGCGAATTCCATCGATATCCTCATCGATGTTCGCAGCAGTCCCTATTCGAAATTCAAGCCGGAGTTCAACAAAGCCGCCGTCGAACAGTCCGCGAAAGAGTCCGGCGTGAAATATGTGCACTGGGGCGAAGAACTGGGCGGCTTCCCAAAGGATCCTTATGTGCTGACCGAAGGGAGGGTCGATTACGAAAAACTGGCGCGGAGACCGGAATTCGTTAAACATTTGGAGCGGATAATATTCGGATTAGAGTCGGATCATAACATCGCAATCTTCTGCTCGGAGGGCAAGCCGGAGCAGTGCCACCGGTCGAAATGCATCGGCGTGGAAATGGAGAAGCGGGAGGTCGGCGTTAAACATATCGACGCCGATAACAAGCTCGTAACCCAGGCAGAAATCGACCGCCGGCTGAAGGGCGACCAGATCGAACTGACCGGCTTCGAGAAAACGCATTTTTCAAAGAAGAAATGGAAAGGCGAGGATGAGTATTAAGATCGGCAAAATCTTCACGACCGGCGTTTACGGCAAGACTGAAGACGAGTTCTACGAATCGCTGACGGACAATAATATCGGCATATTTATCGACGTCCGCAGGCGGCGCGGGATGCGGGGGAAGAAATATTCCTTTGTCAACAGCCTTTACCTGCAGAAAAAATTAGCGGAATTGGGCGTCGAATACATGCACGAGAAAGACTTGTCGCCTACCGAAGAAATCAGGGAGGCGCAGAAAAAAGAGGATGAGCGCTTAAAAATCCAAAAACGGCGGCGCGAAGAAATGTCGGAAAAGTTCGTCGAATTGTACAAAGCCACCGTGATATCGGGAAACACAATCGAAGAATTCGCCGAAAGAATCGGCGGGATCGCAGCCGGATTGGATGAGAAGCCCGTCAATATCTGCCTGTTTTGCGTAGAAAAAGACCCAGCCGCCTGCCACAGGTCTATCATTGCGGGTCGGCTGTCAGAGACTACAGGGGCGGAGGTTTTGGATTTGTGATTGTCGAAATTGTAAAATCTATTATTACTGCGTGCAGTAAAAAGTGTCATTGCGAGTCTGCCTTTAGCAGACGAAGCAATCTCCTGACGTCTTGATAGCGCTTGAAATTTCCAATACGGCCAATTTCGCAATATAACAACTATTTTATGCACGTAGTAGTAAATGAAACGCTTTAGTAATTGTCTTCGAGGTTTCCAAGCTGTCAACTGAGACAGCTTGGAAACCATTAGAATTGACGAATGATTCGGCTTAAATCAAATCCCGAATCGTTGCTTTGAAATCCTCTCAAAAGCTTTTGCTTTATTTTTTCGCTGTTCTTCAACATATTCTCTTACTTGGTTTTGAGAGGACTTGCCGATTTTGTCCCCGTTTTCATGCGGTCTTGAACGCGCACTTAAAAAAACGGGGTCTTTTTTCTTTTCCAACATAACGACCTCTTATATAAGATTTCCCCTGAACGGGGAACGTTTTCTTTCCCACCTGCTGAGTAAATACTCAGTTTGTTTTGGTCTTCTGCCTAAAGAATCCCATCGATTACTTACAATCAATCCTTTCGGATATCTTATATATAAGTGTGGGCTGTCTTCGTGCGGGGAAGCCGTTGCATCGATTCCAATTTCACATATTATTTTCGCTGGATCATTATCGTCAGGCTCCCTGCATTCGGCAATCCAAATTAATTTTGGGAATGGAATTCTTCGAAGAATATCCGATGATTCCAATCCCAATTGATACTCGAATAAATGCTTCTTATATGTTTTTGAACTTGTAAGGAAAAGTCTAACAACTAACGTTTCTTCACAATTCTCAAGCCACTGCTGTTTTTGTGCGTATTTTAATCCGGCGTATTCATCTTCCAACAAGAAATCGACAGATTTTTCAGCGTTATTCCATTCGAATATTATCTTATGATACAATGGGATTAAAATTACACTGATAGTTTTATTTTTAATATCTGTTCTAATATCTTTGTTTATTATTCCATAAGGCAAAAAATTGTCATCGATGCAAACGATATTTCTTCCCTTTTGACTATAATGGAAGTGTTTTCCGTCTTTAATTTTTTTACCTTTTTTAGAATATTCCGCACCGCCTGTCAGCCCAATTCCTAATATAGCGTGTTGCTCTTTCTCTGAACCGACGAGCAAAGGTATCCCCGACTCGATATAACCATGAGCTTTGTCGATTAAATCCTCATTCTCAAACGCAGCCGTCAAACCGAATTCTGCGATTATATTAATAATCTGATCCACTGATAAACCGCGGGTTGGTACGTTGCGTCCTTCTCGCAGCAGTCTATTGGCTTCTACGATTTCTGACGGATAAATCTCGCGATAATAACAATATTTTTCTGAAAAATACCGGAGCAACGACCATAAACAAGAATCCGCGCAACTGATATATCTACCATCTTGACCAATTGAGGGAAAACATCGAATCTTAAATTCCCTGCCAAGGATATGAATTGCAAACTCGGATTCACATGTTTTTAAGTCAAGGTTAAACAGCTCAGGTCTAATGAGAGTTCTGCCCCGCATTAGCGGATATGATTCATATATCGTGAAAAAACCGTAGTAATTATCATTTTCGACCGTAAAAATATCTTCGACCGTTTCCAGGCTCTCATCCCTGAAAATATGGTATCGTCTGCTTCTCCTGGGATGATTCACCAATAATTGGCAATAGTGTCCCGTCAATAAACTTGTCCAATCCTTATCGACATATTCATTTTCAATTACGATAAACAGTGGAAAAACTTCATCTGGAAGCTCAAATTGCATTAACATAGATTCGGATTCATCCGTTTCTATTTTTAAAAACTCTATCCACTCAGAACCGTTTCTAATGCGGATGCTTTGAAATAAATGCTCCATACCGTTCAACCTCCTAATAAATATTTCAATCTAATCGAGTCTGGTTTAGAAACAAGTTTCGATTGAGCTTTATTTTTAATTATTGTAATTACTTTATGAAACAATCGTCTCTAAGGAAAAACAGCAAGTGTTCATTCGAGGAATCAAGTTGTTTGCTCAAAATGATAATTCGACAATGTCAATTTATAACTATATCATAAGGTTATCAAGCTATGTTAACAATAGTTTTTGAATAGAATTAACTAACTGAATAAACCGCTAAATAGAAATTAGTATTTCAATTCCTATTTTGAAGGTCTTGGGTATCAAAAATTGATTGAATATTACTACGTGCAGTAAAAAGTGTCATTGCGAGTCTGCCTTTAGCAGACTAAGCAATCTCCT
>CAZWOY010000079.1:5612-12263 GCA_964635255.1 uncultured bacterium | reverse complement strand
GTTATTATTCCAGCTATTTCATTTTAATATAGGTTAGCATGCCGGAAAGCAGTACATTAAAAAAAACCGCAGTTCTCGGTTATGGGAAGGTTGGCAGAGTGTTGACGCGCAGCCTAATTAAATCCGGATACAATATTTCCGGCGTCGTCGATCCGTTTGTTTTACTGGATAAGAAAACAATAACGATTAATTATATATCTTACCCGCTATACCGAAATGTTGAGGAACTGCCCCCCGGGATCGATCTTTTTTTCATAACCGTACCGGATAAGCGGATTTCTCATGTTGTCGATGAGCTGGTCGATAAATCCCGCCGGTTTCTCTGGTATGGCAAGAATGGCGGCGAGTTTAAGCCTTTTGGGCAGGATTCGTTCTCACGAAATTCGCAAATTGTAATTCACACCGCCGGTTCGGTTTCCGCGCAATTGCTGGAGCGCGTCCGGGAATGCTGCGCTCTGCCGCTCGCCTGGCATCCTTTGCAGACGTTCACCGGAAACGAAGGCGCGGAGCATTTCAAGGGCGTAACTATAGCGATCGACGGCGATCCGGCTGCGATCGAAGTAGGCCGCCAGGTTGCTATGAATCTCGGCGCTTTTCCCTATATTATCGATCCGAGCAAACGAGCGACCTATCATTTGGGCGGAGTATTCGCCTGTAATTTTCTATCGGCATTGGTCAGCGTTTCCACCGATTTGCTTAAACAGTCGGGAATGACGGAGAAAAGCGCTTATCAAGCCCTCGAACCGATCCTCGTTTCTACGATTAAAAATATCGTAAAATACAGGCTGCCGGATGCAATAACAGGTCCTTTAACCCGCGACGATCATGAAACGGTTGATAAACATTTGAGAGCTCTCGAATCACAGCCGGAATATCGCGAAGTTTATGAGATTCTAAGCAAGATTATTTTGAAAAGGTTAGGGAAAAAAGGCGTCGGGGGAATTAATCCGGATTAGACGCCCTTGGGCAAGATGTCGAACAAGAGTGTTCGACCTACTTTTCCTATTTATAACAAATCTCTGTGATCTCTGTGTTCTCTGTGGTAAAACCATTGCTTCATTTCAACAGCACAACCTTCTTCAATTTTCTTTCCACGCTGTTTTCCAGTGAAATGAGATAAGTTCCGCTGACAAGATCCTTGCCCGAAATCTCAGTCTGATGTAATCCCTGACTTTGGCTTTCACTGAAAACTGTGGCGATTTCACCGCCTTGGAGATCGAAAATCCTTAAAGCGACTCGATCCGCCTTCGCTAAAGAATAGCTGACTTTAATCGAATCGTTAAACGGATTGGGATAGGGAGTGAACAGGCGGAATTCGTCCGGCGTCTCGATTTCATTCCGGCAGTCGATATTGTCAGGTTCAATTGTATTCAGTCGAACCGGTATCTCAATCCTCTCGCCTCTGCCGTTGTGGTCGATATTTAAGCTGCCTTCGAGTTCCAAATCGACGGGCAGTCCGGCTGAATTGAGTGTGATTTCTATCGTCTGACGAGCGCCGGGTTCAATCGAGCCTTCCGTTATATCGATTTCAAACCACTGTGTACTCCGCGTTAACTGGAAAACCTCGACTTTATCACGGAGCAAATCCGGCCCGCGTTCAACCGTCATGAAGACAAACGACAGCGGATCCCAGTTGTTTGTTATGCAGCATCCGCCCGGCAGGTATCCTTCCTCGAATTCTAATGCGCCGACTTCCCGCCACTCGCCGCGCTCCGGTTCTACTTTGTGGATAAAAACCGTTCGATCAGCGTCGTAACCGATGGAGTATATTCGGCATTCATCGGGATCGTCAATATAGGTCGCCAGTCCAAATTCACTTATATGCTCGACGCCGGGGACGTCGTCGAACATTCTGCCTTCGCGGTCGTATCCAAGCAAGCGGCTGTCAGTATCCATAATCCATAGCAGTTCACGCTCCGGATCATAGGTTAACGCGCGGTTTAAGCCTTGCATTCCCGGGATTTCACGAATAAGCTCGCCATCGAGGCTGAAGCCGAACAAGCGGTTCAAATCGCCGCCCCAGAGTAGTTCGCCATCATAAGCCAGGTCGCGCATTCCCCATCGCGAATCATGAAATTGATCGAACGAACCGATTAGTTCGCCATCTCGGTTAAACCGGTGAACCAATCCGGCGCCTTCGCCGTTATTTCCGCCCGAGACATAGAATTGATCTTCGACATATTCGACTCCCTGCAGCCGGTCGTCGTCGGTGATTTCCCCGGCGTCTATCGTAGATCTTGATTCCCAAGGTTCGAGGTCGCCGCCGACGTCGAAGGATTTTTCTATTGTGAATTCGAGGGAGCCGCTGCCCGGGTTGGACAGAACTAATTGGAAGCTCGCCGAACTGTCCGGTTTAAGGGAACATTCTATTTCATCAAGATTTATGTTGCATAGCGAATAGTGCAAGCCAATATCTAAAACTGTTTCT
Organism: uncultured bacterium; assembly: GCA_964635255.1. Taxonomy (GTDB): domain Bacteria; phylum Electryoneota; class AABM5-125-24; order Hatepunaeales; family Hatepunaeaceae; genus CAZWOY01. The sequence continues at coordinate 9,835 of CAZWOY010000079.1, read as the reverse complement.
TGATCGGGTTCAACGGCGATCTGGTCGGAAATAAAGGTGTGGAAGCTGTCGCTTTCGACGATTAATCGATATTCGGACGCCGGTAAATCTTCGAATCGATATACGCCTTGTTCATCGGTTACAGATTGAAAGCGAGTATCCAAAATCTGCGCCGTTATTCCTTGTAAAGCTGAATCATCCATCGCGTCGGACACTCTTCCGGTGAGAACGCCGGCGCCTTCGATCACAAAAATACTGACCGGTATCCGGCAAACCGGCAGTTCTCTTTCCTCAAATACCGTGGCAGCGACAAATTGCGCTTCATGCTCCTCAAGCTCCATGTTCTCCGGTATCACAATCGATCCGTCAAACTCTAAATTTTCATTCGGTTCGATAACGGCTTCGTCTTCGGCGACTCTCAGCCATTCTTCGGTAGTGGATAATGAAAGAGTGAGATCGGGCGCTTCATCCCAGTTTGTCCGGTAGGTGAGATTGAAAGTTAAGTCGATTTCACCGCCCCAACCGACCAAGCCTAGGTCGAACTCCTCAGGTTCTGCAATAATATCGAAAGGAATGCCGGGTCCATAGCAACCGACGTCGGCGCGCGATCCATCGGCGTCTTCCGGTGAATCGGGATCGCCGGCGTCGATGCAGGGCGACTCGAAGTCCAAATGGTAGTCTTCTTCTCTGACGTCGGAAAATAATGGATTTTCATCGATGCACCCTTCGCCGTCCTGCAAATTCTCGATATCGAAGTTTTGAATATCGCAGAACCGGGCGCTCATCCGCCCGCCGGCGTGAAGCCACACGGAATCGTTGTGTCCCCAGATAATGCAGTTGGTCATGTTAATCGCAGAACCGAAAACCAGCACGGCGCATCTTCCGGGAGTGTTGAAGGCTATGGTGTTGTTGGTGAAGTTTTCGATTGCCGATCCATCTCCAGCGTAAACGCCGCCGCCCTCGTTATCGGCGATTAGGTTAAATCTTGCCGTCGCTTCGCAGCCATGCGCAAAGTATAGTCCGCACCCCCATCTCATTACAGTGGATAGGTTATGTCTTATGATATTATGCTCAACTAAAGGCGCGCCTTCATAAAAAAGCATTCCGCCGCCATGTTGGCTTTCATTTCGTTCCACTAAATTATGGCTTATAGTTCCTCTGGAATTTACACATTCGAGAGTGCCGTTGGTATTTGCCACATTATCATGTAAATGGTTGGATAGTATATCAGCATCACAATTATCAGTATAAATTCCGGCTGTTCTCCCAGCGGATACATTGAACCTTAACGTATTATGCGTAAAAAGAGCGTCGCAGTTCCAGCAGCTAATACCTGCTCCTCGGGCGATTTCATCATCGAATTCTCCTTCAGTTTGTGCAAATTCAATAATTGCGTATGATATTTCGGTATCATCATTGCCGTTATTGATTCTTATGCCACGCCAGTGTTCTTCTTCATCATTGCCGGTAAATAGTATTGAATCTTCTTCAGCGCCAACAGCAGTTAATAAGCCTCTAATGAAAAAATAATGCAGTCCATCAAATCTAACTTCAACACCCGGATCAATAGTAAGTTCAGAACCATCCTCGACCGTAATGTCATCGACGGCAATATATGGAGATCCTTCTAAAGTCCAGTGACCATCCACATCGCCCTCAACCTCTGTTTGGGCGTGAATTAGGGAAAAGAATCCAAAAAGCAAAATGAATAACGCTTGTCTTTGCATGTTTCCTCCTGCCTCAAAAAATTATCCGTATGTGTTTTTTCTTCCTACAAGTCCTTTTACAAATCCCAACGACCATTTTAAGGGCTTATATAGTTTCGGATTATCGCTTATGAAAAGCTTTAAATGCGAAAAACTGAATTTACCTCTTGAAAGCCAAAGCATTTTTTTAACAACCTTGTAATCTACGCCCTTAATTTTCTCGCCATAGGGATTTCTGCGGAATTGAGCGTAGTCCTTCTGCAATAACAGGTCATTTTCAACGCAGTATTGATATAAATCGGACCCCGGATGCGGGGAATAAAAAGCGACAGATCTTATTTCAGGATTAATAGCGTTTATCATCCGAACTGTGTCCATCATTTCTTCTTCAGTTTCTGTTGGAATTCCCAACATATAATTTGCATCGATCAGGATTCCTAATTCGCGACATATTTCTGCAGCCCGGTAGTTTTGTTCCGCTGTAACCCCTTTGCGTAAAATCTTTTTTAAAATTCTATTATTCCCGCTTTCAAACCCTATACTGAACATTTTCGCGCCGGCGTCGCGCAGTTTTTTAATCATATCAGTTTTATTACATACTATGTCCGCTCTGGTTTGCAATACGAAATCCTGTTGAAAACCCTCCGACCTGTATCTGTCGCAAAACTCCATTACGTAATCTTCATCCTCAGTAAAGCAATCGTCATGGATCATAAAGCTGTTAAAGTCAATATTGTCGCGTAAGAGTTTTAGTTCCGCTATGACATTTTCGATTGATCTTCGTCGCACTTTTCTGCCAAACATTAATCTTTCAGTAGGTTGACAGAAACTACAATTATAAATGCAGCCTCTTCCCGATATTAGGGTTACAAACGGAGGTTTGAATGTTTTGTAATAGGGAGTTTCGGGAGCGGGATACAATGATCTGTCAGCAAACGGCAACTCATCGAGATCTGGTGGTATTCCTATGAAGAGCCTCGGAAAATCGAGACCATTCGCCAAGTTTTTTAGCAAATGTAAGAATGAAATCTCACATTCATTTTGCATTACATAGTCAATTTCTTTTATTTCGAGGGCTTCATTCGGAAAAATCGAAGGATGCGGTCCGCCTACTGCTATTTTTGCTTTTGGGAGGGCTTCTTTACATATCTTAACGCCTTTAAGAACTATTTCAAAATCAACCGTCATCATTGTGAAACCTACAACATCTGGATTAAGCTTTCTCAACTCATTTTTAAAGGCCTGCCAGCCTTTTAGACGTCGAAGATCAATTAAATCTACATTATGACCGGCTTTTTTTGCAGCAGCGCTTAACAGACAGAGCCCATGCGAAATCCAACTTGCCTCCTGGCTGGTACCGTAACTGTTAAAACCACATCGACTAATTCCGGTGTGAACCAAACTAACTCTCATAATCTCCCATTTTTACAATTGTCTAACTTAATTAAACACAAGTTAACTAATGATTTATTAATTATATAAGTTTTCTACATTTTCACCACCCGAAGCTCAAACTCAACCTCGTAAAACCCACCGACCCAGTTGCACCAGAACCGTTCGCAGAGGAAAGGATTGAGTTGTGCGAGACGGTTCATTAGGCTGTTTAAAACCGAAATAATCAGCCGTTTTAATCCGGCTTTTTTAATATATAGTCTTTTAGGCCAAAAAATCAAGCGAGCGCTCTTGGTTTTGATATTAATTTCAGGCAGGTATATCGGGAATCCAGCGTTTTTAGCGTGATCGAGGTCGAAGTACTCGAATGATCTGACGCTGAAAGGACGAAGATGGGTCATGTCCATCCAGTAAGCGCTGCTGGAAAAGTGCGGAACGATGATAATCGCTTTTCCGCGCGGATGCAAGACTCGGTATATCTCAGATATGCAGCGGTGAGGATCGGCTACATGCTCAAGCACATGCCGCGAATGGATCGCATCAATCGAAGACTCGCGAAAAGGAAGATTGTGTAAATCCGCGACTATATCGGTTTCAGGGACTCTTTCTAAATCGACGCCGATAAAGCCTTCCAGCTTATGAGTAGAGCACCCGACGTCAAGATTTATCGTCGTCTTTTTTGAGTCTTGGTTCGTCATTCAGCGTTTTTCGACCGGTTTAGCCATTCAACTTCACAAGAACGTAGTAAAAATTTAACCGCATTAAGATTCTTATCACAACCTTTGAACCGGTCATAACTGCGCTGACAGAATTATTGACGGCGTTAATGAGATTTTCAAATCTCGTTCCACACGCTCCAGCATGGGAACGCATACTTAACTACCTAAGGTCGATATGCATTCCCACGCTGGAGCGTGGGAACGAGTCGGTACAGATCAGGCGCCGTCATTCCTGTGAATCAGACTGTTCGAAACACATCGGGAGAGCTTGTACATTGGAAGAGCTTGCACATTGGAAGAGCTTGCACATTGGAAGAGCTTGCACATTGGAAGAGCTTGCAGACGCCCCCGTCTGCAAGCTTGGTCGCGGCAACGACACACGGTTCTGCTTGCAGACGGGGGCGTCTGCAAGCTCGGTTCGGGTTAC
>CAZWOY010000079.1:0-5512 GCA_964635255.1 uncultured bacterium | reverse complement strand
ACGGTTCTGCTTGCAGACGGGGGCGTCTGCAAGCTCTGTGTGGGTGACGACACACGCTTCAGGTCTCGTTCCCACGCTCCGGCGTGGGAATGCATACTTAAATCCTTTTTCCAGAAAGTCTGAATATAACGAGATAGTCGAAGATGGATTAACTTAGACGCTCGCCTAAGCTATTTCGCTGCGTAAATTGCGGATTTGCTTGTAGAGATGTTTATATACATAGCCTTGATGTAGTTCGGGGTGTTCAAGCAGACAGTCGATTCCAAAATCTAATGCCTGTGCTTTATTATTATTTTGGATGTAAATCGAAAATATTTCTTTGCCGCTATACAGGGTTAGTTCCTTCGATACATGCGGATTGTTTACCAGTTCTTTGTGCCAGGCGTATAATTCCTGCGGCAAGGGTTGTTTAGTTTTTAGTATGCATTCTAATCGAATATGATGTTCAATAAAATCTTCGACGCCCGGAATCCAATAGGTATATTTAGGTTTAGGCGCGGAATCTAACACTTCGTAATATGCCATTGCCTTGCTTAGATAGTCTAATCCTAAAATGTAATCGCCATTTTTTACATACATAAGACCTAATTGGTGATATCTGCCCGCTTTCAGTAGAATTTTTTCTTCATTTGCATGGTGTAAATGGTCTATTTCATCGATGGACTTTTTTATATAATTAAAAATTCTTGAATCGGATTTTTCGAGGACATTCATATTTAGAGCCTGCGAGGCGAAAATATTTGCGGTTAAAATGGATCTTTCGGTAGGATTTTGGATATCATTTAAAAATCTTTTCGCTTTGTGCAACTCCCTTGTGGATAAGCTGAAATGACCATATCCATTACGATAGAGGTTTGATTTGAATAATAAAGCGCGCACCAATTTGGGACTGTCAATTTTCTTGGAATTCAGAATTGTTTTAATATAGGAGTGCAATAAAGTTTCAATCATTTTATAATCGAAATTAAGAGGATCTTCTAAGATTTTAGTCTCAAAATCCATATCATTCGGAATAATTGATTTAAAATCGATTTGGATGCGTTGTAAATATTTTTTCAAAAGAGCAATTTCGACTTCGATGAACTCAGGCGGATAGATTAGTTTTGCGTGTCCTTTCGGGTCGAAAATAACATGCGCCTGGATAAAGGCTTGGACAACGTCAGGCTGCTTTTTTAGTCTATCATTATAAAACCGGCGCAAGGCTTTCTTATCGAAACTTCTGAAATAGGAGTATTTTATAAGGTCTTCAAATTCCACCCATCCGTCATTAATGTTCATCAGGCAGTGATACATTAGAACACACAGAAATTGAGTAGTTTTCTTACTGGGAGCCGCTTCAATAATTCCGTTGTTCTCTATAAAAACTATCGGATTGCTTTCGATATTCCCGGGGAATGTTACCGATAGTTTGAATGGCAGTTTTAAATTGATCCTTCTGTTATTCATTTGTCTCTGAACCTGACTTTTGGGCAGAATTCGGCTTATTATTATGTAGGATCTTCTGGATTTGACTCAGGTGGAAAATTATCATCCCAGCCGGTCGATTGCTTTAGCCAGAGTTTTGTGCCTGAATTTTCGATAACGTTGGTTGAATCGTTCCAAACTTCGATAAAACAATTGTTTTGCTCATCTGCATTGGCAATTAGATCTTCCAGGTCGCTTTTTGGAACTTTCCAACATTTCCCGTAGCCCATTTAAACCTCCTGTTTTTGTATTGTCTTGTTCTTACAATCTATACATAGTTTTGTGTATAAATAGAAAAAAGATTTATGCGGGAGCGAGTTTGTAATATGTACATTATTTATTGCGCATGGTAATATGACTGAATCAGCCAAACTGCTCATTTAAAATAAATTTAGTCAAAATTTTTTCTCAATCAATAGTGTTTATATCCTATTTTGTGATTTAATTTAATTTTTGTTAATATAAGAAAGTGAGATTTTATCTCGCACTGTCGGTTCAATTCATCGAAAAACTGGTTGTTTTAAATACGGCGGCGGTTAAATTTGTCCATTCAGATCTTTTAAAAAAAATGTCTGTCAGCGCCCCTGAAATATCGTGGACTGTTCATCCGATGAGAGAAAATCCAGCGAAGGGAATTCTCTTCTGGTTCATTCTCGCATTTGTTGTCTGGATGGTTTACTGGAACATAAAACCATCCTTTTCTAACGCACAGAGTGTTTTTTTTACTTTTTTTGCCGCCCTGATACTGCTGTTATCTCTGACTTCCTTCTATTTGCCAACCTTGTTTGAGATAAATGAGAGAGGTATCCTCATAAAGAGATTGTTTTATTCAAAACGCTTTAAGTGGGAGAAAGTGAACTCGATTAAGGAAGAGAGAACCGGTTTGTTTATCTCGCCGTTCGCCGTTAGATCGCGGCTTGAAAACCATCGGGGCCTATTCCTGTATTTCCGGTCGAACCGGGATCAAGTCATCGAGGCAGTCAGACATTATAAACCGGAGTTATTCGAAAAACTGAATGACAATGAAAAATAAGGAAGAAAACGGTTTTGCTGAAAGCTTAACTGACGAACAGATTCAGGTTGCCGGAAAACTAACCGGCTGGATTGTAGCTCATCGCATGACGACTCCGGCGATATTATTTCTTGAATCCGTGCGGCCTCTGAATTTTGTCGGCAGTCAAGTAATGGTTTTTTTCCAACCGGTAGTGCAGATTATTTTTAACCGTCCGGAATGGGATGAATTCAGAAAAATATTGGAAAACCGGGAGTCTATATCATATCTTCTTGATTTGATTGAAGAAAAAGAGAACGAATACCTGGTAAACCTTAAGCGATCAAAAAAACAAGGGAAGGAAAAAAAGACAGATGGAAAGTAATTTTGCAGAATCTTTAGCTCGAAGTTTTCGCGGATTTCAATCTCATCCGGATCCAGTGGATGTATTTACCGCGATAGATTATGAAACTTCCGGCAGTAAAGTCGAAGGACAGCCGTTTACAATTTGGCAGATTTCCAGGCACTTAATGGAGTGGGGGTGGCTGATACTGAATAAATTAAAGAATATTGAGAGCAAATTCGAAGCGGACGAAAATAATTTCTTCCCCGCTGAGCCGAGTCCAAAGTCGGAAGCGCTTTGGGATGCGCATAAGAAAGCTTTTCAGGCGTTATCGGAAGAATTCGCCGCCGTCCTTAAGGATTTGGATCCGAATCAGATCTATCCGGAGTGGGATAACTCGACCGCCTTCGAATTAGCGAACATTTTTCTGACGCATTCGAGTTATCACATCGGTCAGATTGTCCTTATGCTGAAAATCATGGGAAAATGGAAGTAATACCGCGCCGATAATGTTGACCTTCAGGATCATTTCCGGCGCGGCAGAGAACTGATTTCCGCGTTAAAATACGTATGAAATCCGTAAATATCGCTATGGCGGCCGCAGCTTTTTTAACGCTGCTGTGGACAGATTTAGCTTTCGCGCAGTTTGACGCTCCGCATCAGCCGGATGATCAAACTATGGCGCTCTGGAACATGAATTTCCGTTTGCCGGACAGCCTCGATTCGCATTCCATCGGTATCCGTGATCGTTCTTTAGAAGCATATCACACGATAATCGGAGACGATGGATCGATTTTTATCGCCGGCTCGTCCAATAGAATCGAAGCGGACAAGGATTTTCTGCTCGTTAAATTGAACGATGAGTTTGAAACGGTCTGGCTGCGAACATACGGGGGCGGAGGCGAAGATTTTTGCGAGAGTATGGCGCAATTGCCCAATGGCAATCTGGTTTTAGCCGGAACGACCGATTCTTTTGGCGAAGGCGGGTATGATTACTGGATGTTAGCAGCGGATCAAAATGGCGACAGTCTTTATTCCCAATCCTACGGCGGTCCGGAAAACGATCTTTGTCACAGCGTTGTCTCTAATGAAGACGGGTCATTTTTATTAGGCGGCTCTTCGAGTTCATTCATCGAATCGGTATCGATGTGGATTTTGAAAATAAACGAGGATTTCGAAATAGTCTGGTCGGAATTCTATAGTCCGACAGAAGTCGATATTTGTGGAGACATAGTAAGGAATGACGCTAACGGATATATCGCCGGAGGTTCAGCAGCTATTCCCAACGGCGAGGGCGTAAACGGGAGTTTTGTTTCGATAGATCAAAACGGCGAACGGCTTTGGTCGCGGCAATATGGACAAAATAGCGACGCCTGGTGCCAGGCGTTGGCTAAAGCCGGAGACCGAATCGCATTTACCGGAGTGAACGACGGCGGCTACTGGACGGGAGCGTTTAACGATGAAGGCGGATTGCTGTGGTCGGATGTAATAGAGCGGGAACATTCAAGCGTCGGTTATGATATTGTTTCAACCATCGACGGCGGACTTTGCGTTTGTGGGAAGGACGATTTTTATATCGACGAAAACCAGCGCGAAAGGAACGGAAAATACGGAATGCTTAAGTATGACTGTGAAGGAAATCTACAGTGGGATATTGCCTTCGGGGGTGAAGATCATTTAGTTCCTCGCAGCATAATCCAAAGATCTGACGCGAGTTATCTATTGACGGGCGGCGCGATTGGCGAACATTCAAGCGAGATTCTAATTGTCGAAACGACTCCCGAATTGAGCGGCATTACCGATTTATCCGCGTTTAACAATCACTGTTCAATCATCGGCGATTTGGCCTGGGGATGGGTGGACAGCGTCTGGAAGCATGCGCTTAATATTGCTCATGAATCTCCCGGTTTCTTAATTATCGAGGATGATCTTGCGCTTCATTTGCAGGAATTTACGATTGAAGCGAGGGTTAAATTGGATGAAGAAATAAATCACGAAGGCGCGATTGTCTGTAAGCCGCTCGCTGAAGAGAGGTTCAGTTATTATTTATCGGTCGCCAGCGAAGGCGAGTTGTATTTTATTCTCGGTGGAACTGAGGATGATTGCTGGATCAGAGCCAGCGTCGATTTGGGTGTAGATCGCTGGAATCATATCGCCTGCAGCTATGATGGAAGAAAAATGCAGTTGTTTTTTAATGGCGTTAGGGTGGCTGATAGAGATTTGGATACGCGAGTCGAATATGATGAACATCCCGTTTTGATTGGCGCAGGCAGCGAATTTATCGATGACGAGTATCAATTTTTCGGTCAAATCGACGAGGTTAGAATCTCAAATACGGTCAGAGATTGCCTCGGCGTAAATGAACGATTTAAAAACCAGATCGATTTATTATCCGCAAAATCGTTAGACTGTCATCCCAACCCTTTTAACGCCATTCTTCAAATAGATCTGACTTTACCGAATGAAAGCGAGTATGAAATTTCAGTTTATGATTTAAACGGTAGATTTGTTCGAAGACTGCAATCGGGGAAATACATGGGATTTAAAAAGAGAATTATTTGGCGTCCCGAGAATTTATCCTGCGGAAGCTACATAATTTATGCGCGAAATAATAACAGTGTTTATTATAAAAGCGTTCTTCACTTGAAGTAATAGTGTAATTTGCGTTTATTATTAGTTAGGTCATAAAATGTTATCCCTTAGTAGGGCAGGCG
>CAZWOY010000078.1:0-12265 GCA_964635255.1 uncultured bacterium | reverse complement strand
TTCACCACGGGATCCTTGGTTGCTTGCAGACGCCCTCGTCTGCAAGCCGATTTCGCGCAGGGACAGACGATTTTGCTTGCAGACGCCCTCGTCTGCAAGCCGACTTCGCGCAGCGACGGACGTTATTGCTTGCAGACGAGGGCGTCTGCAAGCTCTCATAGCGTGAGAGTGTCCGACCCGCTTGATCCGAAAGCCGGGCTGCTTTCGCACTTTCGCACTTTCGCACTTTCAAACTTTCAAACTTTCAAACTTTCTTACTTCATTTGTGACCTAAGTCATTTTCAACTTGTGATATAACTCATAAATTCTCATGTTTTTATCCGCACTTGAACATTTTACTCATTTTCAGGTCATTTAAGAAGTTGCGGCTGGATTATTTTGCGGCTTGAAACCGAGTCGGAAAAAATAGTAAGACTTCATAGAGAATAATGTTTTAATCAAGCTTTATTGCTTGATTTTTTTGGACGATTCTCTTATCTTTGAGTTTCGATCTTTAGAGGTGGGGAACCTTAGCGCTGCCTTTCTTTTTTTTAACCCACTAATTGCTGAAATAATGCAAGCTTACATGCACTGCTAAAATTAATCAAATTTGTTGTTATATCTCACTATCTATTTTTAAAAATGAGACAAGAGTTTTCTCTCATTTTGACACAGGGGAGTGATATGCGTCACATTGTGCATCAGGAATCGACGTCGATGGTTTTAGTTAATTTTGCCTTTAAGAAATTTAACATAAAAGAGGTCGTTAAAATGTCACGTTGTACGGTCGTTTTCGCGCTTTGTTTAGCTTTACTGTTTTCTGCAGCCGGCTTTTCGCAGGCTCAGAACCATTTTAATGCGCAAATGTCGGATGGAACTACGCATACCGTAATGGTATTCGGAGCGACCATCGATGGGGAAGACTTGGTCAATCCCGATGAAATCGGCGTTTTTCGCACTAATGCCGCCGATGAATGCCGCGGAGCCGCGGTCATTACGGAAGGCGAGGACCCGATGATTATGGTCTGGGGCGTCGACGCCGATGGCAATGGCGGTGGATTTGAAATCGATGAAACTATGGAGTTTCGCTTCTGGGACGCCAGCGCCGAGACGGAATACCAGGCTACTCCCGATACCCCGGTTCAGTACGAACCGGATGGCGTTTCCGATATTTCGCTCTCTTATACTACGCCCGAAGATCACTTCCAGTACACCGTTACTCAGGATCAATACGCGCTGGGCATCCGGCGCGCTGAAATCGGCGGCGCGGCGCTGGTCGAAGGCGATGAAATCGGGGTTATGACGCCGGGAGGCGCCTGCGGCGGCGGCGATCCCGTCATCGAGGCTGGGCAGCAACACGGTTTTCAGATTTACGGCGGTCAGGATCAATTCGCCAACGGCGATGCGATCGGATTTGCGATCTGGGACGCTTCAGCCGAGGAGGAATACACGGCGCACGTCGATTGGGCGGATAACAGCAGTCCGACATTCGGCGATGAAGCTGAATCAGGAATTGCCGAGTTGGTCTTTGCCTATCCAGACGGCGGTCCGCACATGGGTCCGAATTATTACAGTTACGATTTTGAAAACGTGACTGCATATAATGGCCAAGAAAGCAAGACGCTTGATTTCACAATTACAAACAACGGCTTCGACGGCAGCCTGACCATTAACAGCGTGACTATTGGGGGTGATAATCCTGATGAATTCACAACCGATTTTGCCCAGCAGTATCAGGATCCAATCGCTTTAAATCAGTCATTAGATTTTACGGTGACGTTTACGCCCTCGGCAGTTGGCGAGTTCAGCGCAACAATGACTATTAACAGTGAGGATCCGCACTATGGATCAGTGGATATTCCCCTGCAGGGAACCGGCGTCGAACCTGATCCGCCCGATATGACGCTTGATAACGTAACTTTTGATCAGGGGCAGTATTCGCACGACTACGGCAGTATTCTCTATACCAATACCGCCGGCTGGACTTTGCAGATCGACAACGCCGGCTATCTTGATCTTGTAATCAGCGACGTTTCGGTTACGGGCGATGGTTTCAGCGCGGACGTCCAGAATGCCACGATTACCAGAAACGACGATCCGTTCGGTTTAACGGTAACTTTCGATCCTGACCAGATCGGAGAGTACCAGGGAACTTTGACATTAACCTCCAACGACGGCGGCAACGAAGGAACGACCCTTGAAATAGCGTTGACCGGCGAGGCGATCGGCGGCGGCAATCCGCTGATATCCGTCGATCCCGCCCAGATCGATTACGGCGAAGCGAGGCTGGGCGAAACCGGTTCTGAAACGGTGCGGATTACAAACTCAGGCGACGACCAATTAAACGTGACCGACATTTCCATAGATAATAATGTGTTTACATCGGATTTTGCAGATGCGTTTATTATTCAGCCCGGCGGTTTCAGCGATGTGACGGTCGAATTTAATCCTAACGACCGGGCGCAATTTGACGGTGCGATGACGATAACCTCTGATGCAGCCAATGAGAATCCTGTAACGATCGACCTTTCCGGTACGGGAATTAACCGATATTCCTATTCGCAAACAGGCTCTGATTTCAGCTTGGTTGTTCAGAATGCGACAATCGACGGCAATGTTCTTGCAAATGGCGATGAAATCGGCGTCTTTACGCCGGGGGGAGTGTGTGCGAGTATGGAGGTTTTAAACTATCAAGGCGAATTCGAGCAGATCGGCTTTGCCGTTTACGGCGACGACGCAGGCACACAGGCAGTTGAAGGATTTGTGAACGGCGAAGCGTTTCATTTCAGATTCTGGGACTTTGACGCCGGAGTCGAATACAACGCCAATGCCGACTGGGCTGATTTTGAAGCCCCGGCGTGGTATGCCGGCGGTAATGCTATGGTGACCGAATTGTTCGCCTACTCGCAGGACGTTCCGGCGATTCGACTGAATGAATACAGCCATAATTACGGCGAAGTGATCGTCTATGAAGGACAGAGCGGAACGTGGGATTTGACTGTTTTAAACAATGGCTGGGCTGATCTTACGGTCAGTAACATAGAGTCCAGCAACGGCGTATTTACGACCGAATTTGCGAATCAGTTCACATTGGCGCCGGATGAATCGCAGACTTTCACAGTTACCTTTATCCCCGATCAAGCGGGCGCTCACAACGGAACGCTGACCATAACCAGCGACGACCCTAACAACCAGACAGTCGATGTATCTTTGACCGGAACCGGCGTCGAACCGCCCGATCCGGATATTGCGATCAACAGCGCTGAATACGGATTCGGCGAGGTTGAGATCGGTCAAACCCCGCCGCCGACTTGGGATTTGGTAATTACCAACGAAGGATTCCTCGATTTAACAATTAGCGAGATCAACGTCGATGCGCCGTTTTCGACCGATTTTGACGCGCAAAACGGCGAGTTGGGCCAGAATGAATCTTTGACCGTTCAAGTAACATTTTCACCGACCGCAAGAACCGGTTATGACGTAATGCTTTCTATCGTTTCTGACGATCCGGATGAAAATCCGAAAGAGGTTCGTTTAACCGGCGCGGGAATAGGACCGGCGGTTGATACCGAACCAGACGAGGTTGTGTTCGAAGGGGAGACAGCGATAAATCGGACGGCGCTGACCTCGCTAACTATCAGCAATGTTGGCGAGCGAGACTTAGTCGTGGAGAATATTGCTACGAACTCCGATGAATTTATCGTTGACTGGCAAGGCGAGCAGACCATTACGAATGAAACTCCGTTTGAAATCGACATTACGTTCGATCCGGCGGAAGTTGGCGTTCGCGAAGGCGTTTTAACTATCTCATCCAACGATCCAGTTAATCCGCAGTTTACGGTAAACTTAACCGCAGCGGCGCGGGCTCTCTACGATCAGAATATAGAGATAGCGGTGGACGCCCACCCGTTTGGGGATGTTTTGGTTGGCGAAACCGAGCCTTGGGAACTTACCATAAATAACACCGGCGAGCAGCCTTTGGAGATAACCGGAGCGACGGTAGCGGCTCCGTTCGGCGCGAATTTTGAGGAAGCGTTTACCATCGATCCGGAAAGTTCGGGTAGTTTGACCTTAACCTTTACGCCTCCCAATGTCGGAGATTTTGAGGAAGTATTAACGATCGCTTCGAACGATCCTGATGAGAACGAGGTTGAGATAACCTTAACCGGTACAGGGACTTTGGACCAGTTTGCAGTAATAGTCGCGCCTAATGAAGTTGTTTTTGAGGGGACTGTCTATGTAAACGAATCGGGTACGGCGCAGTTCACGATTTCAAACGATGGCACGGATCTATTGACCGTGCAGGATATGGAATTTACCGGCGGCGACGCCGGATATTTCAGCGTCGATTTCGATGGCGACTTTGAAATTCCGGTAAATCAAAGCGTTGACAAGACGATAACTTTTTCACCCGATGATGAGCGCGTATTTGAGTCAACTTTGGAAATAAGCTCGACCGATCCTTACAATCCAACGGTAGCCGTTACGGTGCGCGCAACCGGCGAAAATCAGCCGCCTCCGGAGATCGCTTTAAGCGAAAACAGCCATAATTTTGGAACGGTCAAGGTCGATCATTCCGGGGAGTGGACGTTCAGCATCACGAACACCGGCTATTTGGATTTAATCGTCGATCCGATTGTATCCGGCGACGACGCGTTCACGACAGATTTTGGCGATCAGGCGCGGACTATCGAGATGGATCAGTCTATCGACGTGTTGGTAACGTTTACACCTGGGCAGACCGGCGCTTTTAATACAAATCTTCTGATCGATTCGAACGATCCGAACGCTGAACAAGTATCGGTTGCTGTTAACGGAACCGGCGCCGAACCGGAAATCACGCTATCGACCGATAATGTTGACTTTGGAGATGTTGTTGTAGGAAGAACCGGTACGGAAATGGTGACCATAAGCAACAATAGTCAAGTCGATCTTGTAGTGGGCAATATCGAAGCTACCGAGGGGATGCAGATATTTTACGCGGGTTTCGATGGAAACGACGTCGTATTGGCCCCCGGCAATTCGCACGATTTCGAGGCGTCCTTTACTCCGAACGATTATGCCGATTTTCAGGGCACGGTAACGATTTCGTCCGACGATCCGAACAACGAGAGCTATGAAGTTGGCTTAGTCGGAACGGGCGTAACGCAATACAGCTATTCCACTGCGAGCGGCAGCAACATCTCGGTAATAGTCAACAGCGCGATTTTGGATAACGAAGACTTAGCCAACGGAGACGAAGTTGCGGCGTTTACGCCCGGCGGAGTCTGCGCCGGCGCGGTCGTTATCGGCGAGCAGCAGGGCGATCCTTTCCCGGCAGGCTTCGCGGCTTGGGCGGACGATCCGGGGACGCAGGACGTTGTCGAAGGCTTTGTCAACGGCGACGCTATCGCGTTCAGGATCTGGGACAGCAGCGCAGGCAGGGAATACGGCTCAGACGAAGTGCATGTCGATCGCGTATTGGACGGCGAACTGGTTTTTCCGGGAACGGGATTTGTGAGCGTCGATCTCGCCATAAGCGCCGATCCGCAGCCGCAGGTCGGAAGCGATCCCGCCAGTCTTGGTTTTGGGGAGGTTACAATCAATACGACCTCCGACCGTGAATTGACCATCTCCAACAACGGGTTCCAAACGCTGAACGTAACCGGCGTCTCTTCCACCAATCAGGCGTTCAGTATAAACTTCGATCAGGCTTTCAGCCTCGAACGCCTTGAGAGTCAGACATTCACGGTTACATTTGCGCCCACCCAAACCGAAGATTACAGCGGCAATATTCAGATTGAATCGAACGATCCCGATGAAGGAACATTCAACGTTGCGGTTACCGGCACAGGCATTCCGCCGGTTCCGGTGATTACGGTCGATCCTTCGCCTGTGGAATTCGGTGAAGTCGCAGCCGGCGAAACCGGAGATGCGACTCTGACTATTTCTAACACCGGACTGGCGACTCTTTCTATTCAGAATATAACGGTTGGCGACGCCGACCATTTTGGGGCAGCCTTCGACCAGGCGTTCGATATCGCTCCGGGCGAGAACGCTCAAACAGCACTCTCATTTTCGCCTGAACTTAGGCGGGAATACCAGACGACTTTGACGATTACTTCAAACGATGACGTCAATTCGCCCACCGAGGTTGCCTTAACCGGAACCGGTATCGGTCCGGCAATTTCGACTAATACGAACACCGTCGATTTCGGCGGGGTGCAGATCGGTTTGACGGGAGAAGCGACGTTAGTGGTTGAAAACGCCGGCGAAACCGACTTGACGATTACCGGATTGAATGTAGTCGATGGCATATTCTCGACGAATCTTGACGTTCCACAGACTGTGGCGTCGGGGAACACGCTCAATATCCCGCTAATATTCAGCCCGGTTCAGGAAGGGAACGACCAGACCGGCACGCTGACCATTGTCTCAAACGATCCGGCAAACGGCGAGTATGTCGTTGATCTGACAGGCGATGGACTGCCCAATCCGCAGGATATTGCGGTTGCGCAGGAAGACCTCGCGCACGATTTCGGCGAAGTCCTGGAGGGACAGTCCGAGTCCTGGCAGTTCGATATTTCGAACGAAGGC
Source organism: uncultured bacterium (assembly GCA_964635255.1). Classification (GTDB taxonomy): domain Bacteria; phylum Electryoneota; class AABM5-125-24; order Hatepunaeales; family Hatepunaeaceae; genus CAZWOY01. The sequence continues at coordinate 5,710 of CAZWOY010000078.1, read as the reverse complement.
TACCTCGATCTTGTCATTTCAGACATTGTCGCGAGCCACAACGATTTCACAACCGATCTCCCTCAGGATGGATTGACTATCCCAGGGTTCGAATCGCGAACGATAACGGCGACCTTCACACCGACCGAATTCCGCGAATTTGCCGAAACGCTGACTATTCAATCCAACGATCCGGACGAAGCGGAAGTCGTCATCGACGTTGCCGGAGTGGGTACGGAACTGCCGCGCCCGATTATCGACGTCGATCCGGATGCGGTTGCGTTCGGGACGCAGTACAATAATGAAACCCATGAAGCGACGCTGACGATTTCCAACATCGGCACCGATGCGCTGCAGATTACGCAGTTCGGACTGGCCGGTAATGACGCTCAGTATTTCGGCTATACCGAACCGAATCTGCCGCTGGATCTTGCCGTCGATGGCTCCTATCAGTTGGCGTTGACTTTTAGCCCAACTGAAGCGCGCGCGCATTCTGCGACTTTGCAGATTACGTCGAACGACGAAGATAATTCGCCGCTGGACGTCGCTCTCACCGGAACCGGCGAGGTGCAGCCTCCGCCGATAATTACGGTGAGTACGCAATCGTTGGCGTTTGGCAATGAGCTGGCCGGCAATTCCACGGATTTGACCTTCACAATCGACAACACCGGCTACCTGCCGCTTGAGATTACCCAGATAACGTCGGACGCCGGAGTTTTCACAACCGATTTTGATAATCAAAACGGCGTTACGCTGGGCCGGGACGACAATCCGATTACGGTCACCGCGACTTTCCAGCCGGACGATGACGTCGAATTCAGCGGAACGCTTTCGATAGCCTCGAATGACGAAGATCGAACGCCCTATGAAATCGCCGTGACGGGAACCGGTTTAGGACCGGAAATGGCTTTGGGACAGCAGGCGATTGATTTTGGGGCGGTTGCGGTCAATTCGACCTCTACGTCCAATTTGACCATCCAGAATACCGGCGGCGCGACTTTGACCGTTACGAATATCCAAATCAGCGGCGATAACGCCGGTAATTTCGAAGCTGATTTCAACGGTGAATTTACGATAAACCCGAATAGCTCGACCAATGTCGAGTTGAGCTTCACGCCGGACGCGAACGGCGATTTTGCCGCAGTCGTCACAGTTTCGGGCAGCGACGACGACAACGCTCAACTTACCGCTAACTTAACCGGATCTGGCGAGAGCGCCATAATCCGCACTGCGCCGGAATCCATCGATTTCGGAGTTGTAAACGCCAACGAAGAGGTCAGCGAAGAGTTGACTATACATAATGACGGCAATGTGAATCTGGTCATCAGCGATATACAGTTCTCGCATGACGTCTTCTGGGAAGCCGTCGAATATCAGCAGGAATTCGACTGGGAATTTTCCAATACCGGAAACAGTCTGTCGATTTTAGTTCAATCGGCTGCATTGGACGGGCAGGATCTCGAAGACGTTGACTATGTCGGAGTATTCACCACTCTGGGCAGGTGCGCCGGTTATGTGAGTATGGCGGATCGAGACGAAATGGGGCGCGTTGGACTGTCCGCGTTTGGCGACGACGCCCAGACGCCCGAACGAGATGGATTTTTAGCCAACGAAGAAATGGAATTCAGATTCTGGGACGAAAGCACTCATCAGGAGTATGTGGCTGCCGAGAACTGGATAATCGGCAATGGAACCTTTTCCGGTGATTTTGCGATAGTTGAATTGACCGCAAACGCCGGTTTCCAGCCAATGGATCTGGAAGAGGATATTATTATAGCGGCTGACGCGAGTACGACAATAACAGTTTTCTTCCAGTCGCAGCAGGCAATCGACTATGAAGGTCAGATGACCATAGTTTCGAACGCCGTCCTCGAACCTGAATTTGCGGTTCCGCTGTATGCGGAAGCCTTGAACATCCCGCCGGAAGCCGTTCAGGGAATCGATCCGCAGATCGTACAGGAAGACGGCGGTCGAGTCGATATTGCCGATCTCGACAATATCTTTGAAGACGCCAATGGCGATGAACTTACGTTCGGATATTCGGGAGATCCCGATGAACTGGGTATGGGACTTGACCAGAACAACGTCTTGTACGTAAACCCGGCGGAGAACTACAACCTGCCGGACGGCGTTACAATTACAGTAACGGCAGCAGATCCCGACCAGGAGTCGGCGAGTCTCGAATTTACAGTCGCCGTAGAGCCGGTTAACGATGATTTAGAGCTCATTGGCAATGTGGCTGATCGAACTGTCGATGAAGACGCCGGACGCACGGATTTGGCTAATATCGACGACGTCGTGAGCGATATCGATGGCTGGGAATTCACGTTTACGTTTAATAATGCGCCGGCGGAATTAAACATGGACGTCGATGAGAACCATGTACTCTATATGGATCCCGAAGCGGATTATAATCTGCCTGATGGAGCAGAAATCACGATGGTTGTGGAAGACGGCGGGGGAGTGACGGTGCAGGACGTCTTTACCGTGACCATCGACGCCGTACATGACGATCCGCGGATAGCAGATCCAATCGATGACGTGGACGTTCTTGAGGATTGGCAGCGCACTAACGTCGCCGATCTTGACGAAACATTTACGGACGTCGATGGTTTTGGATTGGATTATTCGTTCAGCGGCGCTCCGGATGAATTGAACATGGCAATCGATGAGACCAACGTTCTACATTTCACTGCGGATGAAAACTACAATCTGCCGGACGGCGTCGATATTACCGTAACGGCGACGGATCATGCAGACGCCTCGACTTCGGATGTATTCAATCTGAGGATCGAACCTCTGAATGACCGTCCGATCGTGCAGAATCCGATCGATGATTTGACTGTTGGAGAGGATCCTGGCCGAACAGTGGTCGCTGATCTTGACAACGTTTTCCATGATTACGATGGCGATCAACTTACATACAGCTTCATGGATGATCCCGATCAGATAAACATGGGAATCGATGAACAGACGAATGAACTGTTCTTCAATCCCGATGAGAACTACAACCTCCCTGATGGCCAAGTAATTATAGTATCGGCGCAGGAACCTTCAGGTCAAACCGTCGAAGACATGTTCGAATTGATTATAACGCCGGATAATGATATTCCGGTTGTTGTAAATCCGATCGTCGATGTAAACGTGAATGAGGACCCGGGACGCGTGAATATTGCCGATCTTGATAATGTTTTCGATGATGTGGAAGACGCCTCGCTTGACTATGGATTTATGCCTTCGGTCGAACATTTGAATCTCGCAATCGACGGAGATAACGTTCTGTATATGGTTCCCGACGACGATTATTTCCTCGAACAGGCGGTGGAAGTTACGGCTTACGCCGATGATGATGAAGGCGAACGGGCGCAGGATGTATTTACCATTATGATTAACGCCCAGAACGACGCTCCGGTTGTTGCGAATCCGATTGCTGATCTTACGATCGACGAGGATTCCGGCTATCATTTAATCGCCGATCTATCCTCAACTTTCAGCGACGTCGATGATCAAAATTTGGATTACGCCTTTGCGAATGCGCCGGATTGGTTTAACATGGCGATCGACGGCGCCAATCTCGAGATTACCCTCGATGAAAACCAAAACCTGCCGGACGGAGTCCTGATTACGGTAACTGCGACCGACGGCGCCAATGAAACGGCGCAGGATCAATTTACGATTACGGTTACTCCGCAGAACGACGCACCGCGGGTGGTCGGCGCAATCGACGCGGTAAACGTAGCCGAAGATCCCGGCGCCACTGTAATCGCCGATCTGGACAATATTTTCGACGACTACGACCTGCAGGATCAAAATCCCGATGCGCTGACTTATTCATTCGCGGGAGACGTCGCGGAATTGAACATGGCGCTCAGCGATGAAAATGTCCTGTCCTTCGATCCCGACGAAAACTTTAATCTTGAAGCCGCAATCCAGATTACGGTTACAGCCGAAGATCAATCGCAGGCTTCGGCTCAAACAACGTTCATGCTGAATGTAACTCCGGAAAACGATGCGCCGTATGTTATCGATGGCGCCGAAATTGCCGACGTAACGGTCGATGAGGACGCGGGCGCGACCGTAATCGCCGGTCTCGATAATGTTTTCAGCGATTATGATTTCGATGACGGAGACGCTTTATCGTTTGGGTTCAGCGATGTTCCAGCCGAATTGAATATGGCGATCGACGGCGATAACGTCCTGTCGTTCAATCCGGATGACAACTACAATCTGGCGGGCGGAGTCGAAGTAACTGTGACGGCGACGGACGCCGAAAACGAAACGGCGGCGGATGTATTCACGCTGGTTGTAACTCCCCTGAACGATACGCCGTTTGTGGTTCAAGGAGCGGAGATAGCGGATATACATATCAACGAAGACGCCGGCGGCGGCCAGATAGCCGATCTGAACGACGTCTTCGACGACGTGGACATACCCGAAGGCGATGCGCTTGAATTCGCTTACGCTTTTGCGGTTCAAGGCGATTTCAGCGGCTTGAATTTAGCGATACAGGATGGACTGCTGTCGTTCGATCCGGATGAGAATTACAATCTGCCGGGCGGCGTTGAGATTATCGTTACCGCGACTGACCTCAGCGATGCGACTGCGGAAGACAGGTTTACGATCATTATCGATTCCGATAACGATGAACCTTATGTGGTCGAGGGCAATGAAATCGCTAATCAGACGTTTAACGAAGATACTGCAATTCGCATTATCGGCGACCTGGACGGAGTTTTTGCAGACGTTGAAGATGACGAGCTCGATTACACAGCCACGGGAGCTCCAGATGAGCTGCATCTCGCGATAGACGCCAACAATCTTCTGAGTCTCCGTCCGGATAGAAACTACAACCTGCCGAACGGCGTGGAGATCACAATTACGGCTACCGACGACGATGGCGCAACCGCGCAGGATGCGTTCATCGTTACGATCAATCAGCTTAACGATACGCCGTTTGTCGATGCGCCGATCGATGAAGTCGAAATCGATGAAGACCGCGGTCAGTATGTGGTGGGCGATCTGGATGACGTATTCGACGATATCGATCTTTACGATGCGGTTAATCCGGACGCGCTGACATTCGCTATTGCCGGTGCGCCGGCTGAATTGAATGCGGTTATCGATGGAGGGGATAATGTCCTGTCCTTCACGCCTGACGACGATTATAACGCCCCCGGCGGCGTAGAAGTGCGCATTACGGCGACAGACGGCGCGGACGCCACAGCGGAGGACGTATTCACGGTTGTGATTAATCCTGTCAATGACGCTCCTTACGTATTAAATCCGGTCGATGAAATTAGAGTCGATGAGGATCCGGATTTAGGCGAATTAGGCTACCATTCAATCCTCGATTTAGCGGACGTCTTCGACGACGTCGATATACCGGAAGGAGACGATCTGCTGTTCTTGTTCTCCGGCGCTCCCGCCGAATTGCACATGACCATAGAAGAAGGTCATCTACTGGCTGTCAATCCTGATGAAAACTACAATCTCGCGGATGGGGTTGAACTTTTGGTGCGCGCGCGAGACAATTATATGGAAATCGCCGAAGAGAGATTCATGCTCTATGTAACGCCCGTAAACGACGCTCCGATAGTGGTCGCGCCGATCGACGACGTTACGGTAGATGAAGATCCCGGACAGGTTGTGGTTGCAGATCTGGATGACGTTTTCGATGACTATGATTTCGTGAACGGCGATGAGCTAAGCTTCAGCCTGAACGATCTGCCGG
>CAZWOY010000077.1:8389-12316 GCA_964635255.1 uncultured bacterium | reverse complement strand
TCCGTATTCCATCAGATTCCTGGAGATGGCAACTATTTTATGCACGTAGTAATAATATCCTTTCTTTTGTTCAAATATCTAAATTAAAATATATTGAAAAGCATTAAAGTAATCTCATCAATTTCATTCTCAATTGTCGCAATATCCGAGTAATATTCATCTGCAACGAGTTCATGAAGTCTAAGTGAAAGATCAGACAATCTTGAATGTAACTTATTATTAGAATCGTGTTTCTGTATCCCGATGTGTTTCATCACCGAGGGAGCTCCAAATCCCCTGCCGGCAGACGAATAGGCTTTAACAAACTCGCCAACCGGTCTGGAATTAACGATTGCACATAAATAATGGGCTTCTTCTTCTGATTCACATGCAAAAAGTGAGGTTGTATCGGTTGGAATAGTGGTTCTGTAACCAAAAGGCGTTTTTATCTGATTGACGACGGCAGCGATTAATTCACGCGCCATGCGTTTCCAGACGACTTTGTATTTAGCGACGGTATATGTGCCGATTCCAAACATTGTATAGAAAGCTGTTCGCTCGCCTAAAGATTTTATTGTTTTTGATCCTCTGGTTTTAAGAATTTCCTTAAAGTTTGTTAAATAACCATAAGTGCGAGGCCATTTTATCATCATTGTATCTAATGGATATGGTTTCCTTTCTGTTGGATTTTGTGTCAGTAAAATGTATTTTTCAGGTTTAGCATTCCATTTCCTTATATCAGCCCCTCTAACGGCTGGATGAACTAAAGCAGATTCAATTCTCTCAGTGATTGTCGGTACTATTCGCTTTCCTCTCTTCGGTAAGTTTCTAACAATTATTTCATCATTACTTAATACCTGCCTAAGTTCAAGCCAAAAGACGCCATAGGGTTCCGTGCTAGCCCCCCTCCTTGCTTGATAATAGTTTTCTCCTTGGATTTTCACATAATGCGAATTTTCCTTTTCCATTGTTAACCACGAACTCGCGTTTTTATCAATTGGTTTAGCAATAAGTTTCTGTTTATCAACCAGCGGTTTAACTTGCCATAACTTATATGCTGTCGGTATCTTGCCAACTTTCTTTTTCCGCGTCCATACAGTATATGGCACAGGATATTCCGTTTTTTCACCCTTCTTAAGAATAATCGCTCCCGTCTTGTTTACAGCTCCTTCAAACGGTTGAATTGTCACAAGATCATGAGCTGCTATTACTTTTAAATATTCCTCATCGCCTAATTGGAAACGACGAAATCCTTCACCGGCTCCTTTTGATTTGAAAACCTCCTGAGTTATCAGAAAACCAAGTTTGCCGCCTGATTTTAAATAAATGTCAGCCGAAACATACGTAAACAGCATCGAGAAGTCCTTTTCGCCGGCTCCCAGACGAGCTTCGTGTCCCTTTAATGAAAAGAGACCATATTGCTTCCACATCGGCAGCGCCGCTTCGCGATACCCATCCGCCAAATATCCCCACCTTATCCACGGTGGATTGCCGATTACAAAATCAAACCGTTCCGCCATAACCGGTGCAAATAGATTCTTGATAAACCGCGCCCAGACGCCATTTTGATTTTTTTCTTCTAGATCAAGCAATTCATTATAAAACCTTTCGATAACATCTTCATGTGGTGGAAATAAACAGCCTTTCTTTTTAAGATGTTGCAAACCGATGAAGGCGTCGAAGCCCTGGTTAATACAAAATTCCAAGATAGGCGCGGCTGTTCTCATTAAGAATCCATGATTTTCAATCCAGACAGCGGGAACGTGAAACGGCTTTTCAAGGGAAGTTCGAACAATGATAACACGCTTGTCGGCAGCATCGGTTTCCGTCTGACCGCGACGCTCAGGCCAGAGAATCGAATCGGTCAGATAGACGGGAATTTCAAATTCGTTCAGTTCATCGACCAGATCGCCTAATGCAAATAAATAGTTGGTACGCGCCGCAACGACTGCCAATGGATTGAGATCAAAGCCCCAGATATTGGCTAAAATACGCTTTGTGGTCTCTAAATTGGGCAATTGCTTATCTTGACCGTATTTCAGCGCTTTCTGAATCGCAAACACGAGGAAAGTTCCCGAACCGCAGGCCGGATCCAAAACACGTTTCAGCGAATTCCCGTCATATTTTACTTCCTCGATAATCAGCTCAGCCAGCCAATCCGGTGTGTAATATTCACCAAGCGAATGCCTGACTTCAGGCGGGACCAGGAACTGATAAATCCGCTTGAGCAGGTCGCGCGCCGGTTCGGGATAGATAATCGGGGTAGAAGGTTCGAAATATGAAAATGCTTCAGCTATTTTTCGGATCCCGTCCTCTAATCTTGGCGATCCCATAGTATCCAAGTACCACCTGAAAAAATCGCCTTCAAGGAAGTTAGTAACGCCGCGTTTGGAATAAATACCGCCATTTTCTATTTCGGTGAGGTATTCGCGTAATTTTGCTCTGTTGCTAAGAGCTAAGTCACTGGAAAGCGAGGAGCGAATCGAAGTTTCTCTGACAGTTAATAACTCTGCGGTTATCAACTTCATCAAAAAGGCAAAATAAGTATGGACTGAAAACAGCAATTTTGAAAAATCAGCGCCCTCTTCAAGTTGATACCATGAAGTCAACATACTGGCCGGTTTGGCTAGAGTTTTTTCAAATTGCTCACCATAAACGATGCCAAATAGTCTTTTCCATTCATTGAAAAATAGAATGCCGCGTTTGCGCCTGTCCCAATTATCAAGTGCATCCACCATGGCAGAAATAACGAAGGGCGCAATATCACCTTTGGGACCAAACACTTCCGCCAGCGAATCGGGTGAAAGCAACCGCCGCATTAAAAGCCGGATATTTATTATAAGAGCCCGGGCATTGGAAAGATTAAAATGATATGGTCCAAACAGAGTAAAGTCCTTTGGATCAATTTCTAAGTCAGATTCCGTTTTATCTCCGGTGAAATGGACAAAAAAAATCTGCTCGCCATCAAAACCGATTCCGACCATCTTCGGTTCAAGAAGAAAAGAAGCGCTTTGAGCTTCCTGCGTTTCACCGATAATGTAATTGATTAATTGCTCTTTAGCGTGGTCAACCCACCGTTTCGACCGGAAAGATTTTGGCTTTTCATATTCGATAATAACCTGACCGTGAATTGCGTCGCTGCGACCCTGCTTCATAATAGTTTTTTCGTAGCGCGAATGAACCGGGATACCAAGGCTTTCAAGTTGAGGAATCAAATGACGCTCAAAACCGATGCGTAAATCTTCCTCAGTGATCGCCTTATCACAAAGACCGCCTGCAATTTTAACCAAATGAGCGGCAACCTCGTTGAAAGTTTCCGGAAAATCAAAAAAAGAACTGGTGTTTTCGGTAGTTTTACTCAAAAATAAACCTTCTATTGGAAAACATTTGAGATAATATATAGCGTTTAGAATTAATAGCATACCCTCATGCAACAAAACCATCCGCTAATTAAAAAATTAGCGGAGTCTATGAATTCAACGCCCGACTAAATTCTGCCAAATCTTCGCAACAGTCGTTCTATACCTATTTTTTCCGGCAGCGTTTCAACCGTTCCTCAAACATCTGATTCCCCGGATATTTCCTGCAGATTTCGATCGCTTTATCGATCTGTCCGCCGGCATAATAGGCTTCGGCAAGGGTATCGATGTAGTTTATCTCTTCTACCAGTTCGACCGCTCGCTTTGCATAAACGATCGCCAGCTTGGGATTCCAGTCATCGGTTCCTTTGGCGTCGGTTACTATGTACCAGGCAATTTGGTTTAAGAGCCTTGCCAAGGATTGTTTTGCCTGAGTGTGGCTGGGGTAGGTTGAAAGAAAATCCTCGTAGAGATCGATCTTTTCGACGTCGGATTTACCGGCTAATTTAGAGTTCAGCTCGCAGAACTCACGATAGGAATCGACGTTGCGCTCGATATCGACGCTCTCCCGATTCTTTTCATACCATTC
>CAZWOY010000077.1:0-8379 GCA_964635255.1 uncultured bacterium | reverse complement strand
CACTTAAACCGATCGTAGCGTTCATCTTCGGGGAAGTCATAGCCGCTGTAGGACGCTATGTAGTTGGGAATGTTGCGGTTGTAGTTGTTGAAGGCGTCGATGGATGGGAATTCGAGAGATTTAATCAGAATCTCGATTCCTTCTTTCCGGTATAACTCGGCAAGAGCTCTGCCTGCGGCTCGCTGGAGGTAGGGATCGATGGAACGTGCGGCGGATCGGAGGATTTCGACGCCCCTTTCGTCCTGCAGGCTGCCGATTCCCAAGGCTGCGGCGCATTTAACGGAGGACGCCGGATCTTTCAGCAGCGACCTCGCTAACAATGGATAGGAATCGCCATCGTTCTTTTTCCGGCTGATGTAGTAAACCGCTACTCGCCTGACGTCTTCGGAAGGATCGTAAAAAGCCAGATCCATAGCTAACTCAAGCCCGCGCTTCGACTCGAGAGACAACAGCGAACTAAGCGCAAACCTTCTGAGCTGAGCTTCGTCATCTCCGGGTCCTATTCCCGCGCCGGCGGCTGACGGCGGTTCGAATTCATGCGGGGAAAGGGTTTTTACGTTTGAAACGTAGAAAGAACCGGATTTTGCTTTGCTCGCTCGAATGGTTTCAATTAACGCTTCCTCAGCATCCTTTACTCTCCAGATTCCAAAATTATCCGCGATGATTATCGCAGCTTCTTTGTCCTTTGCGCCCAGCAATCTTATTAGCTGTGTGATTTCCGAGTTACTCAGATTTTCCTCTACGAACAGATAATTAACACACTCCATTACATTGCGGTTATAAAGCTTAAACGGCGATTCGATAAGGAAATCCACAACGCTTTCCAACATTTGGGCGTTTCCCGCCAAGACATTGCCGCAGGCGCTAAACAGCGAGAATGCGTCTGCGCTTGCGTAAGCCGCATATTCTGATCGCGCATCCAACCCTTTACCGAAATCTCTAATCAAATCGTTTGATTCGCGGTTAATGTCAGAACTATACTCAAACGGCGGTTCAACCTCGCCGATCGCGTCTCCCCCGTCCCATTCGACGTCAAGATGCAATCCATGTCCAAAGCTATGGCGTTCGGAATCGTTCGCCCGGTTTCTGACGTCGTAGGCGTCTTTGCCGCCCAGGTCAAGACAGATCGCATAGGGCCAAAGGTATGGCTCGGACTCCGGCCAAACGCCGCCGAAACTGTCCCAATCATTGAACAGGACAGGTCCGGCCGGATGGCTTGCATGGTAGGAATCATCGCCTTCATAATCGATAAAGAGCGAGAAAGAAAAAGGCTTCACCCCCGTTCCATAGCAGGCGCGGCTGGCTTTATAAACGTCGTTTCCATGATAATCGATAAAGATTCCGGGAGAGCGGTCTCCGCCGGAGCCTCCGGTTCTGAAGCCGCCTTCGTAGATGTCGTGTCCGTTTTTGTCGATCAGGATGGCGTTCGTGATATGGATGCCGCTGCCCTGTCCGGTTCCGGCTGTGTAATGATCGTTGCCATTCTCATCATACAGCGCTCCGAGCGACATGATATAGCTGCCGCCCTGGTCGCACCAGCCTTTAGTCCAGTAGCGGTCGTTGCCGTTTTTATCGACCAGCATCCCAACGCCGCCGTAGGGAGTCAGTTGGTCGCGCCAAGGCAAGCGCCTGAACGATAAGGCCCCTCCCTGCCCATAGCCCGCCATGCCGCCCATTTTGTCTTTTGTGGGATCTACGGCTAAATGGTAGCGGTCGTCTCCGTTTAGATCGGACAGCAGCCCCACGCCCAAAGTCGCTGCGCCTCCCTGCCCTAAAGTCGCGCAGCTGTAAAAATCTTCGCCGTGATCGTCGAGCAGTAGGCCCATGCCGAACATCCCGGCGCCTTGCGTAAAGCCATGACCGTTGTAAGCGTCGTTTCCCTTTTTGTCCCATAACACGCCCACGCCGCAGATTCCCGCTCCCTGGCTGAAATGTCCGGCTTGGTATTCGTCATCGCCTTTTAAATCGATGAGAAATCCACAGCCGAGACAGCCGAATCCCTGGACATAGCGGCGATCTGTGCTATCGTAGCGGTCATTTCCCGCATGGTCGATCAGAATGGCGTCGCCGCCAAGCCCTCCGCCAGCATTGTTCGTATAGATATCGTCTCCGCCAAGGTCGATTAGAACATCGGCATCTTCTCCGTGGTAATCGTTTCCGAAACCGGCGACGACGAATACGCCAATTTCCGATTCGAACTTAAATACTTGATTATTATTAACATTATGCCTAAAATAACCATCTTTTTTCATTATTTCGGTTTGATGGAGATATTCATTTATATCATTCGACAATCGCCTGGATCTATAATAAAGTATTCTGTCCAATCTGCAGTTTCGGGCGTGTTCGATGAATTCCATCTGCGAATCGACCGATCCGGTTAACGAGGACATTCTTTCGCCGTCGGGCATGATATAATAGCCGGGGTTATCCAGTATGAAACCGTAGGACGCCGCTTCCGCCTGCGTTCTTCTTTCTTCCGGAAGTCTATAGAAGACGAAATTCCATAAAAGAGTCGAAAGAGCTTGTTGATAAGCTTCTTTAAAGCCGCATTGTTCGATCCAGTTATTCAGCGCAATCCTTTCCTCGGAATTGTGATATTTCTTGCCGTCGGGGCTTCCGCTCGATCGGTCGAAATAACTTAGCCGCTCGGAAAAGGCAAAAATCGCGGAATATATATAACCTGGCATTTCGACGCCGCTTTCGGCATGGACCGAGGATATCTCCTCCGATCTTGTTTCCACCCACCGCTTCATAAACAACGGATTCTGCGAAACGAAGTCGATTACCGGAAACCGGCAGCAAAACCTATAGCCGCCCTCCCACGCGCGCGGCAGTTCGAAGTTCCTGACGTCGATTCCGATCCGTTCGCCGGCATAATCGAGAGGATTGCCGGTTATTTCGACCGGGACTGGCTTGGGATCGCTCTCAAAATGAGCGGGGAGATCGTATTGAATTGGCGAATCCGCTTGTATTGTTTGAGGCGGACTCAGCGCTAAAAAAAGAATGACGAACAAAAATCCATATATATTTTTCGACATGAACGCTCCGAATTTACTCTGGTTGTGGAATTGGTTGAAATAAAACCGTTTTCGCAAAATAAGTATTTATGGTGTAATAAGTAAAGCATTTCAGTTTTTTTCCGTTTGACTTCTTAAGTTTTCCTAATTTCAATGAGTGAGATCGCAGACGCCTTCTTTAATAGGCTTATGTAACTTCGAATTGCTTATGGCGGCCTCCCGAACCGCTCAGAAATTCCAGCGGCGCAATTCGATATAATGTTGTTACTGCTGTGTGTATTAAATAGCATGCATATACCTTGATACGTATAGACCACAATTCGTTCCCACGCTATATTACTGAGTGCAGAAAATTGTGTCATTGCGAGTCTGCCTTTAGCAGACTAAGCAATCTCCTAACATCTTGATAATGCTGGATATTGTTTTAATGTCCACATTCCATCAGATTATTAGAATTGACAACTATTTTATGCGCTTAGTGGTACGCGGGAATGAGTTTAATGAATTTCTTTTATCCAACTTCACAATATTATTATACTATTAATTATTAATTACTTAAGTTAAAGCTTTGACTTTTAGAATAATTTCCTTATATTGTTTTGTGAGATTTTGATCATTTATGAATACAGCCTGATTGTTTCCCAAATCAGAATCCTAATACTTGGCAGACTTTTTGCTTAATTTTATAAAATGGGGTCAAAAGAACGCAGCTTTAGCGCTGGATAAACGGCTCCTCATTCGTTGACAACGTAATATTATTAATTATTTTATTAATAATTGACGGTAGTTTAAGACTCCTGATTCCCAAAATCGGACATACAGCGTCCAAAACTAACCGGTGGACAGGAGTTGAAATACAACCGTCAACTTTGTCAGCGAGTCAATCGGTTGCGATTTTGTAAAGTAAATATGCTCCTTATTTTTTTCAAAATGCACATTTTTCGGAGATCAAAATGCAATTCACACAATTGAGATTTTTCTTTTTTTTCGTCCTCAGTGCAATTTTTTCCGTTCAGGCGAATTCCCAGCCGATAATTGCACTCGAGTTGAATGAAATACAATCCGAATTGCTCACGGGCGAAGTTGAGGAACATGTAATTAACGTCTTCAATGAAGGCGATGAACTTCTAAGATTTACCTTAGAACACGACCTCATCGCCGAACCTGAACGCGATCCGGCTGGTCCTGTCCGGGACGATCTGGGCGATGAAATCGCCGCGTTTGAAATAGAAGGCGAAGGCTGGTTTGGCATAGCCTGGGACGGCGAACTGATGTGGGGAATTTCGTTCGAACAGCGGCGAATGACCGCCTTCGATCCTGAAAACGAAGAGATCGTCGAAAATATCAATCTGAACGGCAATTATCTGGGCATGGCTTTCGACGGTGAATTCTTCTGGGCGGGCCTGTTTCGCGATGACGACCAGGGATCGGGAATCGCGCGGATCAGTCGCGAAGGCAATATCGACCGTATTTTAAACCTGCAGGCGCAAATTATTACGGGCGTCGCTTACGACGGCGAGAACCTCTGGTGCAACACTGCCAATTTTGAACGTGAGGCGGTTATAATTAATCAAGTTACAACTGAAGGTCAAGTCTTACGTGAAATCGACATAACACAGATCGTTCAAGGCGGCTTCGGCTTATCGCTCGCCTGGGCGGAAATGCACGATGATGGTCATCTTTGGCTAATCGCGTGGAATCAGGAACGAATTATACAATTGGACGTCTCGGGAGAAGAGCCGGAAATTGTGCAGGAAGCGCAGATAGAGCGCGGCGATTCCTTCGGGCTGGAACACGATGGCGAACATCTTTGGTATTCAGGCAATAATAACATCTGGCGTGTAATCGACGATGGCGTTTCCGAAGCAAACTGGCTCTCTTATGAACCGGATCAGGGCGAACTTGAGCCGGACGAGGACGTCGATATTATCGTAACCTTAGACGCTGACGGGCTTTTCGAAGGCGTTTATGAGGCTGATTTGCACTTTCTATCGAATGATCCCGAAGATCCTGACCTTGTGGTGAGTATTTTGCTTGAAGTTACGGGCGTCCCAATATTGGAAGCTGTCTGGGATGAAGATTTCGGATTTCCCGGCGGAATTGACTGGAATAGAGCTTTTGAGGACGTCTTTGTTGAAGGCGAATACCCTCTTTTAATAACTGTAATCAATGCCGGCACTGCTGATTTAGTTGCCGAAGAAGCGTTTTGCGAAGAAGAAGCATTCAGCGTTGAGCCGGATAATTTTGAACTTGCTCCTCGCGAAGAGATCGAGTTAGAACTTACATTTAGTCCCGACGCCGCCGGCGCGTACAATTCAGATCTGACGATTGTCTGGAATGCGCCGGACGATGAGGATTATACCGTTCCATTGACAGCGCTGGCTTTCAATCCGCCGGAAATAAATGTGGAACCTCAAGCAATCGAAGTTGAAATGCTCACGGGCGATGTTGAGGAACACATTATAAACATACTCAATGATGGAGTCGCCGTTCTCAGATTCGAGATTGAAAAAGAAATAATTGCCGAACCGGAGCGAGACGTTATCACAAGACGCGCCAGAAAAGCCTCCCTATCTGCCGGGCAAGGACCTCAACGAGATGAATTGGGCGATATCCTGCAAGAATTTCAAATCGATAGAGCCTCCTGGTCTGGTTTGGCGTGGGATGGCGAACTGATGTACGGAATCAATTTCGAACAAATGCAAATGGTTGCGTTTGATCCGGAGCGAGAAGAAATAGTTGAAGAAATCAACCTTGGGGCAAGATATTTAGGGATGGCTTTCGACGGCGAGTTTTTCTGGTCAAGCCGTTTAGCCGATGAGGGACAGCAACCGATGCTGGCGCGATACGATCGAGAAGGCGAAATGATCGATAATATTGTCGTTCAGGGAGTGTTTATTTACTGCGTTGCATTCGATGGAGAAAATCTGTGGTACTATGGCATTAATTTCCAGAATGAGAATATAGTTCTTAGACAAATCAATTTCGACGGTGAAATTCTCAGAGAAATCGAAATCGGAAATGTAATCGATGATTTTGGACTCTCGATGTGCTGGGCGGATCACCCTGAAGGAAATATCTGGACAATCTCCTGGGGACGAGGCGTCATTCAACAAATCGACATTTCCGCAGATCAGCCTGAAATCGTGCAGGA
Organism: uncultured bacterium; assembly: GCA_964635255.1. GTDB lineage: Bacteria > Electryoneota > AABM5-125-24 > Hatepunaeales > Hatepunaeaceae > CAZWOY01. The sequence goes on along the minus strand of CAZWOY010000077.1, from coordinate 2,205 downwards.
AGCGAGGATCGAAGCGAGTAATATGTACGGACTGGAACATGATGGGGAAAATCTTTGGTATTCGACAAACCAGGGAGTCTGGTACGTTATCGATGACGGCGTTCAAGAAACCAACTGGCTGCGATTTGAACCTGAGAGCGGCGCTATCGAACCGGGTGAAGATATGGATATATCAGTTACGATCGATGCAGACGGCTTATTTGACGGCGAATACGAAGCCGAACTTCATGTACTGTCCAATGATCCGGATGATCCCGATATAATCGTCATCGTATTCGCGGATGTAACCGGGGCTCCGGTTCTTAGAGCTGAGTGGGATGAAGATTTCGGTTGGCCCGACGTTGTAAATTGGAACGCTGCATACGAGGATCTGTTCGTCGGACGTCCCTGCGCCGTACCGATCACGATAGTAAATGCCGGCGCAGATGAACTAATCGTTGAAGGTCTTAACTGCGAAAATGAAGAATTCAATGTTCAGGATGAAAATTTCCGGCTCGATCCTCGAGAAGAAAGAGAAATCCAGATTATTCTTGATACTCAAGAACCCGGAGAATATGAATCGCTTTTAACCATCGAGTGGAACTCTCCGCACAATGAAGTCACAGAAGTTGCGCTTCATGGCGAGACGTCGTTTCCACCGATCATTCTTGTGGAGCCTCAGGCTATTGAACTCGATTTGCCTGCCGAAGAGCAAGCCGAGCGAATATTGAATATCTTCAACGAAGGTCCTTCTTTATTGAGGTTTACGTTAGAGCTTGAAAATATTAATCAGCCTGAGCAGGATAATGCGCAGCGATTGCCGCGCTTATCTAAACCTGAGCATCCTATTGGACCGATCCGGGACGACTTTGGCGATATAATCCGCGACTACAATGTTTTCGAGGCTTTCTGGACGGGAATTGCCTGGGATGGCGAGTTAATGTGGGGGATTTCGCAAGGAAATGTACGTTTTGGATTAGTCTCATTCAATCCGGTAACTGAAGAAATCGTAAACGAGATCCAAATCGAAAACAGCTATTTTGGGCTGGCTTTCGACGGTGAAGCATTTTGGACAGGAAATGCCGATGAGGAAAGAGATGCAAGATTTAACCGCATCGATCGAAATGGAAATGTACTTGAAACCATTAATGCGGAAGGGATGGCTCCGACAGGAGTAGCTTTCGACGGCGAAAATCTATGGTATCATAGTATCGATTTCGAACGAGACGGCATAATCATCAGGCAGATTACGATGGAAGGCGAGCAACAGCGTGAAATCGATTGTTCGAATATTTTCCGATCGCGAATGATTTCCATCGAATATGTTTCCGAGCATCCGGAAGGCTCTCTTTGGGCTATCGAATGGGAGACTGGAATCCTATACCAGATCGATATTTCGGAACAGGAAATGCCTCAAGTTGTTAATCAAACCCAAATCGAAAACGGCAATTCCTACGGATTGGAACATGACGGCGTCAACCTGTGGTATTGCCGGAGCGGAGCCGAGTGGATCGTGCTTGACGACGGCATTACAGAATGCAGTTGGGTTTCCTTCGAACCGGAATCCGGCGAACTTGAGGAAGCGGAAGATTTGGATATAATTGTGTCTTTCAATTCGGAAGGCTTGGTTGAAGGTGAATATGCCGCCGATTTGCGGATTGAATCGAACGATCCGAACAATCCCGAGATTGTCGTCGCCCTTGTTTTAAACGTCGGAGCGGTCACCGCCCCGCCAGCTTCAAACGTTCCCGAAAAATTCAACTTGTCCCAAGCCTATCCGAATCCGTTTAACGCTCAGACAAGGCTCAATTACGCGCTGGCAAAGGAATCAAAAGTGTCCATAAAAATCTATGATTTGAATGGAAACCTGGTCCAGACTCTCATCGAGGGCAAACAACCCGCCGGTCGCTTCCAGACTGTATGGAACGGCATAAATGCAGCGAACGGCGTTTACCTCGTAAAAATGGAAGCAGGCGAGTTTAACGCGGTGCGTAAAGTAACAATGGTTAAGTAAGTGTGAAAGTGTGAAAGTGTGAAAGTGCGAAAGCTCCAACTCGTTCCCACGCTGGAGGGTGGGAACGAGTTTTAAACATTCAACTGACCGTTCTGTCCATTTTAAAAATTACAAAATTAAATAATCACTTTGTCAATACCATCTTCCGAACTCGCCTAACGCCTTCAGCCTCCAAAACCGCAAAATAAAGCCCCGCCGGAGCTTCACTCCCA
>CAZWOY010000076.1:0-12654 GCA_964635255.1 uncultured bacterium | reverse complement strand
AATTGTATCACGCTCGGTTGAACTTTCTGATAAAACTTTTATTCTGTTTGAACCAAAAGCAGAAACGAGTTCTACTTTCATCGTATTTGGAAGATCAGGATTGCAAACGAGCGTTTTTGTCTTGGGATCCAATTCAAATTTAAGCTTAAATTGAAATCGCTTTTCCATTTCGACGCTGAAATTGAAATGATTGTTGAATAATCCCCCAACTTCTTGGTAATAATAAATCTCTTCTTCCCACAGGTCAATTTCTCTATATAGCAGGTTGGGTTGGATCTTAATAGTGCAATTGTCGATATTGCCAACCGTAAAGGTTGGTTTTGGGTCGCGCAAACGGTAATTGTCACATTCGCTTATGTTTTCAAACTCGACCTTATTTTTAGCAAAAATAACCTCATCTGCCAATATCGATAATATGACGAATAACAAGATTCCTGCTTGTAAAACTAAAGTGTTATTGTTCAATTATCTCATCCTCTGTTAGATAAATAAATGCATCCCTTTCTTGACTTGAATTCATTACAAATCTTCTCGAAGAAAGTCCCGTTTCTAGACTGTAACCTTGGACAGTAACTGTAGGCGGGGCGTCAAAGGTAACACTGTTATCGACTTCTCTATTTGTTAATGACTCATACACTCTTCTTTGCAATTCAAAATCATTATCTCCTATAAATTCATGAATACTGTTAAGTTCAAATAGTTGCTCCCATTCATTATTGAAATTTGTTAGATTATGAATTCTCTTAAAATTATTGAAGGCAATCATTTTATTGAACAACTGCGGGCTAAATGGCAACTCACTGTTTGCATACAAAGTAGCTAATCTTAGGTCAATTGCAATTCTTCTCTGCAAATTACCACTCTCCTCATCATCCAGTCTGATAAATCGTTTCAAGTGGGCGATAATGTGTACGTCTTCTGAAGAAAAATTAATATTTCTTAGACCTTTCGGCAGAAGAAGCGGATATCTATCAATCTCTGGATGATTTGTAGCCTCGCCAAAAACTTTTTTAAACTTAGCGTCCATATCTGAAACAAGTGTTTCGAAAACATCATGATCTGCTTCTTGCGAATATTCTATGTCCCTTATATATATTGTTGTATCTGTATTATACTGGTTAAGCTCGTTCGATAATTCATTAAACAAATCAATAAGCGAGTTGAATGCACGTTCAGGAGTATCAGTGTCTGTCAGGGTTGTATCAGTCCTCCATGTACTGGGACGAATCAAAAAAAGATTTACATCCAGCCTTCTAACTATTCGGCAAACATCACTAATCCAGTTTTGTCTGTTTGTACTGGAACAATTGGGACCAGCATCTGCAATGAGAAAAACGAGGCGAAACTTTGTTGAATCGGATGGTGAATAAGCGCTTTCCATTCTTGATAAAGTTTTCCTAAGAGCAAATAGTATCGGTTCGCAGTATTCATTATCGTTCTGTTCTAATCCAAACCTAATATTTTCTCCGTTTATTACTTCATTGGTAAAGTCGCTTGTATGTGGGGTATTTCCACTATCGTAGTAGGAGAGGCAGTTTAATTGGCTAAAATCATATTTGGATCCGTCAAAAAAATTATTAACGAAATGGTTTACTAAATAATTATATTCACTCATTGAGTGTGAATTATCGATTATAATTTGTAATTCAATGTTACTTTTTGCTTTTTTTTTCAATTCCTTTATATATATCGATTCAATAGCGGGCAGGATACCGACGCCTATTGTGGTATGTGGGTGTGGCTGAGAAGTCGGCGGGTATAAAAGCGGAAATCCAAAATGATAGTAGTAGGTTCGCAAATCTGGATTTTTAAAGAAAGGAAATCGATCTTTATCAAAATCTTGTGGATCAGAGTGATAAAACATAGCGGATATTTCATTTGATTCAATTTCATCATAATTATTGCATTGAACGTCACTATAGTAATTCAAATCATTACTTAAGGGATGATAATAAAGTCTCGAACGCCAGATTAGCATGTTTTCTTCCTCAATCCAACCGAGCACTCCCATATCTCTGATATTTATAAACTGACTTCCATCGCTGTTCCATGGATTAACTTCTTCGATGTTGCCGGCAATTAGCATTTTTTCATTTTTTATATCTAATATTCTGTAAAAATCATAATCAAAGGATTGTTTAGCGAATTCTTGATTAATAAATTGATTTTCTGAACCATGGGCAATATCATAGCCGTTTCTTGTTCTGTATGATTCTGGATTTTCATTTATGCCCAAGAAACCGTAAATTGGCATATAAACTCGAGTCCAGTCTAAAAGTTCTGTGTACCAAATAAAGTTATCTTGAAAGAAATCAATGCTTAGTCTTATTCTTCCCGGCGTGAAAACTCTTACAAGCGATATTGATCCACTGTCAAAATCTATTCGATCAACATACGCGACATTCATGAAGGAAAACCTATGTTGATTTTCGTATAAATCTGTTATTTCGCCTAAATCAGAATTCGCATATACAGGATACTCGCCGGAAATTTTATTTTTCGCATAAGCAAAATTATAGACTTCTTGTCCAGAAACCTTTCTTTCTTGAATACGTTCGTCAATTCTTTGATAAATGTCAAATGTTTGTTCCATAGTATAGAGAGAATCATCAGCTATCGACGCATTTCCGTCGGTTGAGGTTATTCTGCATGGCCGCTTAACGACGATCCGCTGAAACGCCGGTTGACAAAGCGAGCAAGACCAAAGCAGGCAAACTGACAGTAAAACGAAAGTAAAGCTCTTCACTCTTTCTCCTCCTCAAATTTTAAAGCTTACTTAAATTATACAACTACACAATATTCCAAATCAACCATTATGTCGAAAAACAATTTCGAAAATAAACTTTTTAAATATTTTTCGCGCAATACTTCCCCATTCCCATACCAGCGCCTTTGCCGACGCCAAGACAGCTCCCTGCCGCAAGCCAGGGATAGAAATGCGACGGGAGACTGCTTACGTCCATGCTGCCCGTTGCGCCGTCGATTCTGAATCTGGCTCGCTGCCTGCCGGAATAGCGGGCGGCGGGGATGCGCTGGAAATTGGACGGGAGGGAGTAAGTGGCGGCTTCTTCTAACAAGGCTTTGAACGGGGCTTCGATTTCTACGCCGCAGTGGAAATAGGCTAAATTGGTCAACCTGCGAAACAGCGTCGATAATATGTCGCGGATCGAGGGGCTGGCGGTTATTCTGCCGCCGCTGACTATCCTGGTTGGCGATGTGAATTCGATGGAGCTTATCTCCCGCCGGCTTGCCGCTAATTCGCTCCAGGCGACCGGCTGAAAGGGCAATCCCGCGTCGTAATGGAAGTCCGCCCAGCGAATCGATTCGCCGCGTATGGCGTCCTCGATGGTCTTCAACTGTATCGTCCCGCGCCGTTTCTGTTCGTCCTGCCTGCCGACGCCCTCCGTCAGAACCTTCTCAAACGCCATCAGAACCGGAATCCCATGCTCCGCAGCCTTGCCGGTCAGGACAATCTCGATCTTGACCCGCTCTCCCGGTTCCAAAACCGGCTTATCCCAAGGCTCAACCGCCAGCCGCAGCGGCGAAGGAACCTGCTTGTACTTCCGCATTCGCTCCGAGTCCGGCGGGCGCGGCGATTGAAGGAAAATGCCATAAGGACATTGAACCGCCAGATAGCAGTCCTCGCACTTGACGCCTTTCACAGCGCATGACAGATCCTTCAGCGTAAAGCCCAAAACCCCATGCAGAACCGATCCGGGGAAGGAATTCCAGACGACTGGACGCTCAATCTCGCCGGTCAGGGTCAGTGAGGTTAATTTCAAAGCGGGATCGGAAAAATGACCGGTCATCGATTGAGGATTCCCGTTAATTCCTTCAAACACCAGTCGCGTTCGCCGTCATCAACGCAAGTCGTTCGCAGCGCTATAACCAAAGCCTTCTCCCCATCGGCGAAGTATAATTGAATCTCATCCTGCTTTTCCGGATCCTGGCGCGAAATGACGCGGCTCCGTCTCGTGTCCGCTAATTTTACGTTCCCAGCGCTTGTCGTCCACGGAAGTTCGCACAACTTCTTAATAAACTCACGGCTGCCGTTAGGCGCGTGTGACAGCTCCGCTTCGTTCACCCTCCATTTAGCCCCGGCGGACAAGCCGGAATCTTTGGGCTGCCGCACCTCTTTCTGCCAGGGACGCATCATAAAGCCTTGATGCATCAATTCAAGAATCGGCGAAAGCTCGTAAAGAAATGAACCGTTTTCTTCAATGCGATCCAAAAGCTCGATAAACACCGGAGAAGTGTCTTCTAACAGGGGATCATCGCCGTAGATCGAGTCTTCACTCATTCTTATAAACAGATCGTAATGCTCCAGCCACAGGTCCCGGCTGAAATCGACCGGCATCGGCGGCATCTCGATGCAGAAAGGAAACGTTTCGAAAAGGTAGATAACCGGCACGCCGATCGTCTGACCGATCAAGCCGGCGAAAGATATCTGCGCCTTATAGCCGCCGGTGGCGTTGATAACGCGGCTCTTGCCGGCATGTTCGCCCAGATGCTTGCAGGATAGTTTAACGAGGTTGCGCAAGCCCTCCCGCGCAAACAGATTGGGATCCCCCGGCTGCAAGCCTTCAACGGTTTCATAAGCGGCGCTTTCGATCTTTATCCCCCGCTTGCCCGATTCCCAGTAGGCTTGAAGCAGCCGCCCCGTCCATTCGCCGTCGGGAGTGTCCGACGCCAGGAAAACCAGGCTATAGGGCGGATCGATGCGCTGCGAACCGACTTTGCCCTTCGCGAACAAGCTGTCCAGGCTGTTGATTTCTGCCCCGCAGTTCCGGTCGTTCGACGACAGCCGGTTCAGTTCATCCAGAATCTCACGGTAATCGGGCTTGTCCGCCGCCCCCAAGCCCCGCTCCCGCCGAATCCGCGCCAGCAAAGAAGTTCCAACGGTGCATAAAATAAACGAATTCAATGATAAAACCTCTGAAATGCAGTGTGTTTTTTATGAATTTATAAAGGTAATATTCTGCGGATTTGAGAGCAAGGAAAGAGGGTAGGAAGGTAGAAAGTAAAAAAGTAAAAAAGTAAAAAAGTAAAAAAGTAAAAAAGTGAGAAAGTGAGAAAGTGAGAAAGTGAGAAAGTGAGAAAGGAAAAGATAGATACAAAACAAATCATACTAAGCGGTTTTTAATCCTTTATCCTTTATCCTTCATCCTTTCAAAACTCCCTTCTTCATCAGGGAATAAATTAACACCTTAGATTTCCTTCGGTTTTTCTGTAATTATACTGCAGAGTCTCAATCCCTTCTTCATCAGGGAATAAATTAACACTAAAAGTTCTGGCACCGTTCAGGGCGGAAATCCTGAAGTCTCAATCCCTTCTTCATCAGGGAATAAATTAACACGAAGGATTTCGATAGAACGCGCACGAATAGCTCCGAAAGTCTCAATCCCTTCTTCATCAGGGAATAAATTAACACTATTGAAGGCGAAGTCTTGATAGACAAAACCAATTTAACGTCTCAATCCCTTCTTCATCAGGGAATAAATTAACACAAAAAGTTAACTGTTTTAATATCTTTAGCAGTTTCAACGTCTCAATCCCTTCTTCATCAGGGAATAAATTAACACGCATCAATGGATTTGATTAAAGAACTGCAGAAGAGATTCAAGTCTCAATCCCTTCTTCATCAGGGAATAAATTAACACTTTTAGGGTATAAGAATATATAACAAACAAAAATAGGAGAGTCTCAATCCCTTCTTCATCAGGGAATAAATTAACACACATGCAGGGTGTCAAGGACTCGCAGCTGCGAGCTTTAGGTCTCAATCCCTTCTTCATCAGGGAATAAATTAACACCGTATTATGAAGATACTGACTATGAGCGGAGATTAAAGGTCTCAATCCCTTCTTCATCAGGGAATAAATTAACACGGTTAACGCATAAAGCGTTCAACCCAAAAACTGGAGAGTCTCAATCCCTTCTTCATCAGGGAATAAATTAACACTCGAAAAGGGGACGTCACCATGACAACTGCAAAGAAGGTCTCAATCCCTTCTTCATCAGGGAATAAATTAACACGCCTAAATAAATTACTATTCTATCCGCAAATTAATGGTCTCAATCCCTTCTTCATCAGGGAATAAATTAACACAAAAACTGGAGAGGTCCTAATACCTACTCCAGGGAGGAGTCTCAATCCCTTCTTCATCAGGGAATAAATTAACACGAGACTGAAGAGTAAATCTTAAAAGCCGCCACCAGAGTGGTCTCAATCCCTTCTTCATCAGGGAATAAATTAACACAGCGTCCTCTTAAAGCCGTTTCTATAAGCGGATTTACAAGCCAAAAACTGAAATTCTCGCAAATGGAACCTTTTTTTTACCGACTAAGCTTTACTTCATAAGCGTAAAACGTTTATTAACAAAGATTAATCACTTCCGTAAACCTCATTGGCTTTTTGAAGGTTCTGAGGTTTTCGGAAATTGCCTTGTTTTTCAATCAGACAATATAAACATCCGGAACCTCCATCGCAACTCCTGCGCCGAATATCTTAATCGCTTTGCGGCATGCCTCGCAAAGCGGGTAAATCCTCACGGAATCGTCCTCGTCGAGTTCGAAGGATTTAATTTTTCTTAGGCACGCTTCAAACGTATCCTTATCAAGCTTCGGCAGTTCGAACACCGATTTCTGCACCCGGTCGCCAAATCCATCTAACATTTTCGCGAAATGCGTGCGTTTTTTATTCTCGACTATATCATAACATATCAGATAATTCATTATTTTGGCTTAAAAACCGGATGTTCCGGAAATTCACGATTTCCTTTTAAGACTTCAGCGTAACTGTCGATCTGCGTTTTAATCAAACCTGCAAATCCGCTTTTATTCCAATGTTTTTCCCATTCGCTGAAAAATCTTTTTAGCGCTTTTTCGGTAAGCCTGTATCCTCCATCGTCTTGAACGACGAAATCTTTTTGGTCGAAAATTTTAAGATTAACCTATCTTATTCACGCGTAAGTAGTAAATAAGTTGTATCTTATAAATATATTACAAGTTGCGAATGTTTTTATCAATTACCGACTTCACCCGTTCAGTGAATTAAGTGTAATGTTTAGAATCAAGTAATTTATAGTTATAATAAGGAATTAATATCATTTTTAGCTAAATGGTATGAATAAGAAAGGATTAAACAACCTCACTACCCATTTATCGATATACGGCGCACGATAAGGTTCGATCAAATCCAGCGCCAGGCTTGGCTTTCCGTAGTCGGGACGATGAAGATATCCGAGATAGGGATCGAAACCATGGGCGTCGAGCAGTGACTGCAGCCGGGTTGTCAACAACGAATAACCAAGAGACAGCAAGGCGTTAACCGGATCGCGCGGCGGCCGGCGGCTTCGGCTCTTAAACATAAGATCTCCGGTTTTTAGCAAATCGGGGAAGGCGTGAAAGTATGCGTTTGCGGCTGAACCTTCGACGCCGTTAATTGCATCTAAGGTTTTTGTATCCGATAAGCTGCGCTTCAAACGTTTGATTCTGACGCAGGTTTGCTTAATTTGAGCATTAGCGCTGCGCCAACTCGCCTGTTTTAAAACAGCGCAGCAATTTTCCAGCTTTGTTCTTATGATTTCGCGCGCCTGCAAGATCATAAACTCCTGATCGGCGGCGCTTTTGTATTGATTGATTCTCAAATGAATGTTTTTTGGCAACGGTGGAGTCAATTGACCTCGCAATCTGCCGTTCATGGATAGCAAGGCTAATTCGATATTATTTTTCAACAACTGCGCAATCACCTGCGTTGAGAACTGAACGTTTCCAAATATTAAAACGGCGTCGAGCCTGTGTATTTCGACTTCGAGCAATCGCTCCCCGTTTTTCTCAATTGTCAGGCTTTCTCCATACTTGTGTATCGAAGCGCCTTGTTCGGAAATATATAGAGTCGCCAATTTACCGCCTCCATACTGTTGGCAGCGTGATGCTTTGACAATTCTGCACAATCTCCGGCTTCGAATCGACGACGCCCTCGACAACTCTGCCATACCAGCCTCGCGGACTTTTCCCGGTGTAGAACACCGCCCCCGGTTCAAACTGCAGCAGCGGTAGTTTAAACGGTTTTTCGCTCAGGGCGTAATGCTCGCCCAGTTTGCCGTATTTGACGCGGATTTTCCACCTGCCTTCGGTCGGATCGTCCGGCGCGGGGATGAAGCTGGACAGGGATACGAAGCCGTTGGCGCCTTCGACGTCGTCCCAGCCGTCCAGCTTTTCGATCCCAAGCAGTCGGAATTGCCCCAGTCCGACCGATTTATCGCGTCCGTAGCCGGTTTTCGCCAGTCTCTCCATTAAGCCTGTCAGCGTTTCAAGCCCTTCATCGGTCGCACGGGCGTAAATATTCAGGTTCGGTTCGCCGCTCGCCGCTTCCATTCCGTCTGCGGGAACCGGCAGCCAGGCTTCGGTCTGATACAACTCGCCGGCTGAGCCTTCTCCGCCGGTGCGGTTGCTTATCCTGTCCAGCGAAGCGTGCAAAGTCTCCGTTCGCACCCAGTCTCCGGCGGGAGATTCGCCCGATATTTCCTCGCCGCGGCGAAGCTGATGAAATTGTTCGACGGTCAGGAAGGGAGACTTGCGGCGCTGTTTAAACTCCCTGTATTCCTTGACGGACACAGCGATTTTCTCACCGCCGCTTGGAGGCAGCGGACGCGGCAAAAGCCCGGCGGGAAATCCGTCGGACAGCGCAAACGGCGGGCTGCCGTCGATGAACGGCTTAAGAAAGTCCTTCAGCTTATCCTCGCCATCCCTGAACACAATCTGCCAGCACAAATGCCCGAACAGCGTATCGGACTGCCACAGGCTGCCGGTGGGGGAGGTTAGTTTGATTTTTAGGCGGTATAGATCCACGGCTTAACTCAGGGTTTTGATATACTCGAACATCGGCGTATTATCGACCGATGTGAACGCAACCTGTCCGTAGCCGCGCGATCCGTTGCCGCCTAAATAATCTTTTTCCAGCAGTTCGAAGCCCAACGCCAGCTTTTCGAAATATTCTTGCCGCCGGTCCTTATCTACGTCGAACAACCGGATGGTCATTTCGAACTCGAATTCAATCCCTTCCGGCACTCGTTCCTGTTCGCGAAGCGCGCCGCCCAGAGCCTTGCCTTGTTTCCTGTCCATTGCGATTTCGGTTTTTACTTCGACGAACGAACCGGGAAGCGTTTCCTTAAGTTCCTCTTCAGAATCATGCGTTAAAACCGCGTCGCGGAAAATAAGCCTCGTCGGTTCGGTTCCGCCCTGCGGATTGCCGCTGCCGAACAGGTAGCACACGAAACACTTGCCGCAGCCGCAGGGATGCCCTTCTATTGTGCTGGTTCTCCCGTTTTCCCGTTCCTTGATTCTGCCTTCGCGCAGTTCAAGCAGAGAGCGGAGCTTGCCCTTTATCGAGGATCCCGGAATATAGGGAAACCTCGTGATCGGATGCCGGATGATCGGATTATCCGTTTCGCCTATGCCTAATGAATCCTTTGTGCCGCCGATTTTAAGCCCGGTCAGACATCTGATTATGCCTTGAACTTCTTTGTATTCAACGAGCTGCATTTTGAACTCCTTAATTTATTTGGTTTTCATTCTTGCCATAATGCTGGTCAGATATTCCACAAAGCCGCGGAATTCCCTGTTGTTTTTTGTAGCTGTGTCCAGATGGACTTTAGCGAAGTTAAGGAACGATTCCGGTATTATATCGCGCTTTCGCTGATATTCGCAATGCCTGACAAACTTGTAATAGACCTCTCGCATTTCGTCTTCAGGCAGATTTTTCTCTACCCTAATGCGCTGCTCCATTGCTTTGAGCATTCCGAAGAGAGACCGAATTGAACTTTGGGACATGCCTTTTCTATCGCCGCCGAATATATCGGCAAGCCTTTGGGCTTGTTCAAGGAATATTTCCCTTCTTAAGTAGTCGCCTTTGTAGAAGGTGTTCAATACACATTCGGAGGGTATCTCATTGCCGGATTTCTTCGATCTTCCGCCTGTTCCGGAACCTTTGTTTGTTTGACTGCACGTAAAACAAACGTCAAATTCCGGTTTTTTAGGTCTCCCGCACTGCGGACACTTGTTTGGATCGGACATTTTGTTCCTCTCTATGTTAGTTCGTATTAACCGCCTCTAATACCGTAGAGCGCATAATGACAGCTAACCGTCAGCAGCGGCAGATCATCGAAATTCGGATCCGCCAGACGGTGCGCCCAGGTTTTAGCTCTCTTTTCTTCGTCAGTTTTATCCTTCCAGTTCCGTTTCAAATCATAAATCAGCAGATATACGTAGCGCAAGTTTGCCGTGTCTTTTGTTGTATGATATTCATCGAACATTCTGCTGCAGGTCATCAGCCGCCTTATCTGCGAAACGCTCACAACGCCGTCATTAAGCCAGCTCAGGATTTCGGCGCCGCGGTCAAGGGCGCTGCGGGCGTCGTTCCAGTTTAACGTTTGACCGAAGACGGTCAACTGGTCTTTAGGATCTTGCTTGGATTTTTCGAGTTCGTCTTCGGCTTGATCGGCAGCCTGCAGGATGGGCGTCTTCGGATTTCCCACATAGACTCCGGCCGACAGCCCCCAGTCGGGATTGCCTTCCACGTAGCGCCCGAATTCCTCGCGCAGCGTCGTTATGAAGTCCAGCGCTTGATCCCAGGGACCGACCGCGAAAAGATCGTCGCCGCCGGAATAGACGAGGTACATCGACGGAAAGCGTTTTTCGATCAGATTATCGACGTATCCACTGAAGAATCCTTCCAGCGCGCGGCTCAGGGTTGCTATTCTCGAAATGGAGGTTCGGTCTTGCGATTCTCCGCCGCCTTTAAATCCGCTTGACAGCACAAAACCGAGATTATCGACGTCGGCTTTGACAAATCCCAGCGCCGACCGCCCGGAAGCTTTGCCGGCGATATCTTCGAAAGTTTGGAGTTCTCCATTCTCATTTAACGGAACATGATGCGCAAGGCGCGATCTGCACGCCGGATCGCCGCCGCCGGCGTTTAGATTGCCCCAGTTCAGCGTTATCAATCGATCGGAAGGAACGGAATCTTTAGACCCTACGAGTCTGAAACTGCCGAATGGGAAGCGGTTGACTTTGTCATCTGCTTCCAAGCTGAACGCCGCGCCTTCGCTTTTCGGCAATCGCTGTCCCATATCCTGTTCATCGGCGGCGATCTTGCCGGACAGATCGACCTTCGGTCTTAGAAATTCGTCCGTCCAGCCGCCGCTGATTAAGCGCCGGGACAGCGACCGTTTAGTCTGTCTAACCAACTCGTCGTTAACCTTAATCAGGCTCCCGCCGAAGTCCTTAATCCCCGCGCGATCCATCGAGTCCCAGCCGAGGTTGAATCGAAGCTGCCCGTTTGTTGCGTCGAGACTCCATTCGTCAAGGCTTTCAGCGGCGGATTCAAGCGTATCGACGGTCTCGCCGCAATTCGGCAGAAGAAGATACATTCTGCCGCCGGCTGCAATGATGCGATGCGTCAAGGGAATCTGCAGGCGGTGCAGGATATGAAATACAACATGTTCGACAAACAGCCGCACCGTAAAAGAACGCCCGCGCAGCAATTTCGCCGGTTTCCGCTTGTCTTCGCCTTCGCCATGCTTGATATCGAACATGTATTTCTGTATTCCGCTGAAATCGCCGGCAGCCAGTAAGAAAGGCGCGTTTTTATCCTCCGCTTTATAAAGACAGCCGGCTATAGCGGAAACGGCGCGCGAGTGGTCGTAGAGCGATATATCCGGGAAGGCGTTCGTCGCTGATGGAACGCACCAGGTTAATTCTTCAAGTATGCCTAAAGCGCGCAGCATAAACTGCCACGGATCCTGTATGGCGTTACGCTTCCACCTGTCCAGCAGGCTGTCCCAGATCGATTTCCATTCGGATTCCTCCGCCGGAGCGTTTTCGTCGGGGAATAAAACCGAACTGTCATTTTCCCAAGCCGTAATTCTATGTCCGTTCGGATAGTCTGATTTCGGTTCGCGCTTGTCAAGCTGGATTTGACCGCAGATGGGGATCAGCCTTGTCTTTCTAAAGGCTGAACGTTCTTCGGACGTCTTAAATTCCGGCGGATCGATTCTTTCAATCGCTGAAGCGAGCCGGTCTGCATCTGCCAGCAGGCTTTCATGTTCCGTTTCAGGCAAATGGTGTTTTACCGCGAGGTTGACGACTTGCGACGCATCAAAACAATCGGGCAGAGATTTCTCGACCAGATTTAGAAACTCGTTGGTGTATAGAACATGCAGATGCGTATGATACTGCGACTGCGGATTGCGCGGATCGCCTGATTTAGGACAGAGCAGTTCGATCATCCGCAGACTCTGTTCCGATAGCCCCCCTCTTGACGGAAACGCCCGCTGCCCAATTTTCCCAACGTCATGGATCAAGGCGGCAAGGCTGATATTCCAGAATGTAGCATCCATAAGATTCCCAATATTTAGAGACAAAAGCCTGAGTTTAACAATCGATCAAATTGAATATTTCGAGTTCATTCGGTTTAAATGTTCTGTATGATACAAAGGATCTAGCGCAGACGGCAATATAAAAGATAAAGCATGAAGGATGAAACGAAAAAAAAACAGATTTTTGTGCCCCTTCATATCTTTTATTACTGAGTGCAGATATTACTGAGTGCAGAAAATTGTGTCATTGCGAGTCTGCCTTTAGCAGACTAAG
>CAZWOY010000075.1:3179-12686 GCA_964635255.1 uncultured bacterium | reverse complement strand
ACCAGATAGGATAATTATCGCGAAGGAACCTGAACTTCCAAGTAATGTACGCGCACGAGCAGGTTATGCCGTTTTCGACAATGCAAGTGAGGCAAGATTAATCAGTAATTTTGTTTTAATCTGGAATTCGAAAGAGTATTTCTCTGCGTCAACTGGATTCTTTAAAAGAATAAATCCAACTTTAGGTTTACAATTAGGGGGAACGGGTAGTCAAGATATGGTCTTTTTATTTGGTTTTAGTTATAAAATTATTGATCAGGGAGATTGGGTTTTTGGACTTCGTTTTGGTCGTGAAGAAGAAAATGATTCTTGGAAACTTGAAAAGAACTTTTATTTTGGTGTGACTTTAGACCCAGGTCTCTTTGGCAAACTTCAAAAAAACAAATAGCATTTTAACTAAGGAGATAATCCAATGGGATGTTTAGCAATCTTAACCAAAGTAAATGACAAGGCAAGAACTCGCTTAAAATTAAGTACTTGGACAAGTGAGGATCCAGATGAGATAATAAATGATGTTGTCAATGGAAATCGTCGAAAAATAACCGATTTTGATTGTGGTGCCTGTAAAGATGATCTTGAAGAATATGATGCTGCAGAAGTTAAGGTTGAGCAGAATTGAGTAGGTTTATTACCATATAATTAACTGTATTCTGTCTCATCTTTGGAATCATAACTGCTGCCATTACCAATCACTGAGACGGTTCGGGTTGTGTGGTTTTTTGTTTAGGCATATAATACAGAAAATCAATATACACAAGAGGTTAGAATGTCAGGATCAAAAGAAAGAAAAACCCTGTTTGTCGTACTTGTCAGTGATGACAGAGTGGAGCAAAGGCGGCAAAACAGATACTGAAAATTGTCAGATTCTATGCAAAACTCACAATCGAGCGAAAGGAAATCGGTGAAAGAATCAAACAGCCCTAACAAGACGATGCATCGGACTCAGTATATAGCCCGTATTCCTTGCGATCCGTGGTTCCATTTCTCCCGTACTGCAAAGGTACGGGCTACCTACTGTTGAAAGTAAAAACCTAACACATCTAAACTAAACAAGAAGGACACAAAACATGAATCTCATTTCCCTTAGAGTAGAAAATTTTAGATCAATTAAAAGTACTCTTGACGTACCAATAACTGATATTCACGCATTCATTGGTGAGAATAACTCTGGAAAATCAAACCTAATGCAAGCGATATCAACCTTCTGCACTGCTGGTGCAGCAGATATCAACAATGATGATTTTAATGATACTGAAAGGAAAATTATCGTAAAAGCAACCTTTGATAGACTATCTGCTTTTGAAAGAAAACGTTGGAGACCTTACCTCGTTTCAGGAAATCTTATACTTGAGAAGCATTTCGACCTAATCCATGATGAATATTCTGGCAAAGATAAGGTAAAAGTTGAATTCCATGGCTACAAGGCAGAACCTAAACTGAAACATTTATCAATTTATAAGATAGAAGAAGAAAATAAGTTAAAGGGCGGTGGAAGGATTAACTGGCTTGAATTGGTTAAAGAAAATTCACTCCCTGAGTACTTTCTAGAAAATGAAAGGTGCAATAAATCAATTTATATTAAAGCTCTACAGAGATATCTCGAAGAAAATGATATTGAATATGATGAACCAAATTTAAGCAACACTCATGCGCTTGGTCTCACATCAAAAGTTGTTGCATCACTCCCGCAGGTTCATATCTTAAAAGCTATAACTGATTACTCAAAAGAAATTGAAAAGCGCTCAACTACTACAACGTTTCGAAAACTCATCGCTGATATCTCCGATAGGATCTTACGCACAGATCCAAGATATCAAGAAATCAACGAATCAATTCAGAATATTCATAATTTATTGAATCCATCGGATAAAGAACCAGAATTAAGGATAGCCTCACTAGACCTGGTGGAAAATACATTAACTAAGTTTTTAAAAAGCCTTATGCCATCTGTTGAGAAGGTCAAGGTGACGGTATCAGTAAGTGAATTAAGAGATATGTTTTCATCTGGTGTCGAGCTTCGAATTGATGATGGTGTCGATACAGATGTTTTATTAAAAGGTCATGGTCTACAAAGGTGCCTTGTATTTTCAATGCTTCGTACATTAATAAAGAATGAACGGGAACGAATTAGTAGTACTGATATTTCTCCTCAAACCCATGATCAAAAAAGCATAATTTTGAGCATTGAGGAACCTGAGTTATATATTCATCCCCAATTGTGCAAACTTTTCTATGATGTTATGGTAGAGTTTTCTGAAACAGACCAGGTTATCTATTCTACACATTCACCTCAATTTATTGATGCTTATAATTGTGATAAGATATCAATTATAAGTAAACTAAGCGCAACCGTCGGTACTGAAATTCAACCTCATGATTCATCTATATTTGCTGACTTAAAAAAGGATAAAATATTTCAAGGATTAACACGCCTAAATCCTGCAATTAATGAGATGTTTTTCGCTAGGAATGTTTTGTTAGTTGAAGGACCAGAGGATCAGATAGCAATAATTGCGGTTCTTAAAAATGAAGGAAAAATTACTAATCGTGTAGAAGAACTGGATTGGTCGATAGTAGTCGCCGGTGGCAAACCTGGTATTCCTTTCTTCCAGAGGGTTCTTTCGTCATTTTCAATTCCTTATACTGTACTTCATGATTTAGATGTGGTTGATGGTATGAATCCTGATGTTAAGGAAACTGAAATGAAGAGAAATGATGAAATATCTTCAATTGCTCAGAAAAAGAGTCAACCTGTAGTAACATTCCCTATAAAGCTTGAAAGGACTGTAAACTTTGAAAGAGACCACTTTAAAAACCAATTTGAGGCTCACAGTTTCTTTGAAGATCCTAATAATCTCACATCTGAGTTACGTTCAATTGTTAATAGTCTCTTTAAATAAATAGTATCTTACTCTATATCCCTTGCGGTTCTGAATCATTACTTTTTCCCTCGTTCCCACGCTCCCGCGTGGAAATGAATACCGCCGCACATCCAATCTACGTTCCCACGCAGCAACATTGAACGAATTTACGCCGTCAAAAGCCGGACGCCGCCGGAATAAAAAGACGCCTTAAGAATCCGCCCCTGAATATTCCTCTTTCTTAGCTTTGCTCAAATCGACCACGCGATTCTCGTATTGCTTCTGCTTTTTTCGCAGATCGTCGAAGATCGCTTTTAGGTCGTAGTTGAACTTTTTTGACAGTTCATCGCGTACTTTTCGAACCTCCTCGACAATGGGATCTTCAATCATTATCAACCTCGATTAGGGTAACCGGCGTGCATATTACTGGAATCTCGAATCCGAAGGTTGCGCATATTTTTTGTATGCGTTTCAGTATATGCGAGTTGGCTATGTGTTTGCAGTTCCAGGTCAGTAAATAATTCATCCGGTGAATCGTGGCAACTGCAATATGTCCGGCGTCCCGAACGGCTTTTGGTGGAATGGCTCCGCTGTCTATAATCGCTTCGGTCAGATCCTCGACTTTTTCCGTTAAATCCGGAATCTTTAAATCTTCAACTATTCCCAACCGTTTCCTGATCTCTTCTTTATCACCTGCGGAAATCTCATCCATTACTATCGATGAAACGAAGCAATCGTGATTATGCCGCTGTTTTTTCCACCAATCGGCTGTTATCTGCTGATGGGCGGCGACTATTAAATCACGGCTTGGAAAAGCTGCCAGATAGCTTATGAACGATGTTTCTAAATAGACAGATTGTATTTTTCTTTGGTTTTTTTTAAGATATAATTATATAAAATCTTTGTCAATAGTCAGTTTAGGCAACTTGCTATTTTACCCTCGAAAAGGTTCATGTTTCCGATTCAGTCAGTTGGGGTTAATTCACAAAAACCTCCACCACAAATACCCCAAACTAAACGCCGTCAAAAACACAATCCCGATCCAGCTTAAGGCTCTTAGCCAGCCGGGGGGGACGCCGTCGGGGGGCATGTGCTGGCCGGTTACTACTTTGTAGTTCATTATGGCGAGAATTGGGGCGGTTACGAAGGATATGGCGGTCGCTAAATCGACGTTGAAGCGCATGGTCTGGCGCAGGAGGGACAGCAGCAGCAACGCTCCGGCTAAAACGACTCCCATCCACAGCCAGTACAGCCACTTGCGCTCGCCGGGAGAGCCATACTCAACCAACAGCAGGTTCGTAGTGCGCTTAAGCACGCGCGGGAAGCCGTCGAGAACCGTCAGCGTTGTGCTGAACATGGTTGTGAACGCGGCGATTATTATTACATAGCAACTCCAGCCGCCAAGGCTCTGCGTGTAGAGATTGATAAACTGTCCGGCAAAAACTCCGCCCGCCGGCGAAAATTTCTCGCCTGTGCCGTACATAACCATTGCGCCAAGCGTCAAAAAGCAGACGGCTAAGAAAGCGGTTCCCAGATAGCCGAGATTGAAATCGAACAACGCTTCCTTTATCGATGGGCGATGCCCCGTCTGTTTATGCCGTTCGAGCGTCCATTCCGAATTCCAGACCGCGATGTCGAACGCGGAAGGCATCCATCCGACGAGAGCGACGATGAAGGCTATTCCGGCGGCGTCCCACGCCTGCGGCGGGATATGCGACGACGGCAGAATCCGCCCGTGAATTAAGGTCGATACGACCGCTGCGATCGTCGAGAGCGTCAGCGTAATGATAATTATTTTAATCAGCATATCGAGCGCCGGATACTTGCCGATTATCAGCACGACCACGCAAATTGCCAGCAGGATGGCGCTCCAGGCAACCGGAGTCAAAGCTATACCGGTCAACTGCGCCGCAAGTCCCGCAGTAACGACCGTAACGGCGGCTTGGATCGTGAACATGGCGCCGATGGTCAAGATCAAAAACAGCCACAACGCCCACCTGCCCAATCGGCGGTAGCCTTCCAGCAGACTCTCGCCCCGCGCGGCGGCATAGCGAGGTCCGAATTCGAAGAACGGATATTTCAGGATATTGGCGACAATGACAATCCAGATGAGCGCAAAGCCGTAATGCGCGCCTGCGCGCGTCGATTGCACCAGGTGAGACACCCCGATAGCCGCCCCCGCCCAGAGAAGCCCCGGACCGAGGCTTTGGAGAATCCCTTTGGTTCGATTTTTCAGCATAATGACAGGTTGTTAAATGGTCTTTAACCAAGTTGATTATTGTGTAAAAAACCTTCGCAGGAATGACAAGACAGGTCAAATTATGAATTGACAGCTTTCATCCGCCATCCTCCGAACCCTATTCTAACAATACCATCCGCCCCGCCGTCCGATGGGCTTGCGCAGCGTCGAGGCGGTAAAAATACATGCCTGAACTCACCGCCTGTCCATTTTTATTCAAACCATCCCAAACCACTGTGTGTCCGCCCGCCGCCTTCTTTTCATCGGTCAGCGTCCGAACCGGATTGCCGGCGGCGTCATAAATCTGCAGCCGCACGGTCGAGGCTGCAGGCAAATCGAACCGGATCGCCGTAATGGAATTGAAGGGATTGGGATAAACTGCGCACATTATCGGATCCTCCGGTATGGTTAAATGCGGCGCGACGGCGTTTTCGGGAATATGTTCAAAAGCCCCCAAATCCGGCGCCTCCCCCATAAAAGGCAGCCCGACGTCTATGCCGGCGTCGATTAACCGACTGTCGGGATCCAGACGCAGTCCGATATCGGGCAGGCTGCCGTCCGGATTGCGCGGCGCTGTAGCGCTGGCATAAAGTTGTTCCAGGTCGATGTTCACAAAATCCGCTTCCGAAACATCGACGCCATTCCATGTATTGTATGCGTTATCGACTTCGCGGCTGAGGTTCGATACGCCGGCGCCGTCGACGTCGAAAGCGATCGTGTTCCGCACCGTGTGAGGCCTGCCGTCCTGAAGCTGGATCTGGAGGGGATTGCCGTCTTTGGCGTTATTGACCAGCGTCGCGTTGTAAATAACCACTCCGTTCTCGCTCTGGTTGCCGTTGTCGTTGATCCCATGCGCTTTATTGCCGAAGGCGACGACTTTATAAAGGACAAGTTCAGCGGCTTCCGCACCGAGTTTGTAGCCCAAACCGTCGCCGCGCCATCTTCCGTGAACCTCGTCCTCCCATTCGGGACGGAAAAAGCCGTTGTCGAACGCCCAGCAGTTTTCGATCAACACCGGCTGATCCGCATGCCAGAAGTCATAGCCGTCATCCGAATTGCTCCAAGCCCGTAAGCCGCGAAACACATTGCCGGGGCCCAGAGTCTCGAACTTGGCGGCGAAGCCGTCGGCGTCTTCCCCATTTGTCTGCGGATCGAAGTTCAGATATGAGTCGCAATTGAGAACCAGATTAAAACTGGGAACGGCTTCATCCTTGCCCGTGATTTCCAGTCCTGAGGCTTGGTTGTCTGTGAGTGTCAGCCGTTCGAAGACATTGTGCGAGCCGTACACCCGAACGCCGTAATAGGGCGCATTGCGGATGACGAGTCCGCGAATATGCCACCAGTCGCCGCCGCCGGCTACATAGATTCCTAAAGCATCGCCGGTTGCTTCCGCCGAGTCGTCCTCGCGGGGCTGAGGCGGATTGTCGTGGCGGGGGTTGTTGGAAAAATCAAGAACCGGCGTCTCGCCGCCGTAAGCCCAAAGCCGGATTGGATTGTCCTCCCCGCCTGATTTGTCGATTGTGACGCAGGTTTCGAGCATGTAATCGCCGCCGCGGACATAGATGGTATCGCCGGCGGCGGCCGCGTCTATCGCCTGTTCGAAAGAACCGAAGGGGTCGTCGAACGAACCATCGGCGACATCGGCGCCGCCGGCGGCGATATAATAGATGTCAGCTTCAACTCTGCCGATGAATGACAGGAGCAGCGCCAGAACAAAGACCACCACAGCAGTAGCTCTGACGCCTCGATTTTTCACGTACATTTCTCCGCCCTAAAAGCTGGCTTGAACCGAAACGGGGACAGGAACCTATGTTGGCGCCCCGTAAATACTCCCGATAAGATAGAAACTTAATATTCGGTTATCAAGCTAAATAATCTCGCTGTCATGAAGGAGCATAGAAACGAAGTTTTTTCGTTCCCACACCGGAGCATGGGAACGAGGCCGCGGGAAAGTTTGAGCGCCTGACGGCCACTCCAAAAATATGATTTATTCAGGATTCCTTACTTAACCAGCAAAACCTTCCGCGACCTCTGCTGCATCCCAGCTTGAACCTGCAGAACATAGAAACCCGAGTCCAAGCTTTTACCGTCGAGCGTAAACGAATGCCTGCCAGCCGTACCCCATCGGTTCGGAAAATTTTCCACCAACCTGCCGCCGGCGTCGAACAGGCGGAAATGAACGAAGCCCGGCTTTGGGATAGTGTAGGTTATTTTGGCGGTGGAGTTGAATGGATTCGGGGCAATGGTTTCTAATGTAATGTTTTTAGATAAAGGCGATCGATTGGCGTCCTTATAGTCCAAAGCTCTATGATTGGTAATGCGATGGCAGTAAATATCGCTATGTCCTTCAGTTTCACAGTTGCGGTCATCCTCCCATATCACTAATATTTGCGAATCTCTGCCATTTCCACGCAGGATCATTTGCGGATTGCGCTGATCGTATCCTGCATCGCAGATACTATTGCCATTATCGTCCCACTCCTCAAAAGGATCGGCGTCGGTTTGCAGATGAGTCGCGTAAATATCGAAATGCTCGAAGTTTCTGGAATCCTGCCAGATTACCCAGATACCGTTTTCGCCATCATGAAGCATCTGCGGATTCATTTGATCATCAGTTTCATTGCAGACAGGCAATCCATCGTATGCAAGATCGCCGTCATCCTCACGCAATAAAAGCAATGGGCGGCGGCGTCTATCAATTTCAGTCGATTGTTTTTGGATGTAAATGCTTTTCCCGTGGTTTCTAAATCTTCGGTCTGAAATATGCCTGTCATCTTCCCAGACCGTCCATATATTTCCCTCGTTATCGATTGTAATTTGGGGTTTCCATTGATGTTGGTCATTACCGCATAGAAAAAAGCCGCTATCTCGCCACATATTCTCACCAAACCTGTTTAAAAACTGCCCGAAGATATCTTTCTGCGGGCTGCCCAACTCATCGTCTCTGTCATCGACCCAGGCAACGGCATAGTTATTAGAGCATTCAATGATTTTTGCATCGATCTGATCATTCCGGTCAGTAGTCAATGCGATTTCATCCCATTCGAGAGTCCCGTTCGGTAATATCTTCGTTATGTATAAGTCTCTTTCCATTCTTCGGTCATGCCTGTTGAATCTACTCCAGACAAATACCAGACGTCCGCTCCGATTAATAATCAAATCCTCCGGATATTCCTGGACAGCCATCTCGCCCCTAATGAATAAGTTTTCCGTAATTTGAATTCCTTCCGCGCCCCAATTACGGTTTCCGTGATAATCCAGAAATTGCGCGCATAAATTGCCATCGCCGCGATCCGAAGCAGAACTCCATACAATGAATGTATTTCCGGCGTCATCGCAGGCTATTAAAGGATCGGTCTGGTTTCCTTCACGCGTTGAACACCAGATTCCGCTGTCGCTCCACCTGCGCACTCCTTCGATGTAAATAAGCTGCGCCAAAACAAAGGCGGTCGAATCCTGCCGCCTGTTTTCCCAAACGAGCGCGACGTCGCCAAAGCGCGTTATATCCATCCTAAGTTTGCAGGCATTAGCGCTGTCGTTTAAAACTGCCGGAATCGCTGGTGTGAATTCTCCGACGCCGGCGTCCGAATCTCGGAACAACTGAACATAGGGAATTATCCATTCCCCATCGTCGGTTAAATCGAGCCAAGCGACTGCAAAAACTTCCTCGTTGACTTTCCGCAGGATTGCCTCTCGCGGATAACCTTCATGGACGGAAGTAATAATTTGCACCCCGTCCCGGCGCCACTCGTGGAAATCCTGCGCGCCGGCGGCGCCCGACAATAACGTCAGGAATGTTAATAAACGGATTAAATTGTCGTTTTTCAAAGGGTTTCCCCATAGCTGAATAATAGATAGAGTTTCAGGCTTCGGTTTATCATATTCCGATAAAATACGTTTCGCACGCAGCCATTCCTGCACAGGAATGACCGCCCTTGGGTGAATGCCGGACAGAAGTGTTCGGACTACTTAACCATTAAAACCTTCTTCGACCTCAACTGCATCCCTGCCTCAACCTGCAAAATATAAAGACCTGAATTCAATTCCTCGCCATGCAGCGTAAACGAATGCCGCCCCGCCATCTTTTGGTAAACCGGATATCGTTCCACCAGCCTGCCACTGACGTCGAACAGGCGGAACTGAACCAAAGCCGGCTCTGGAATTGCGTAGGTCACTGTGGCTGAGGAGTTGAACGGATTCGGGAATGCCGTTTCTAAACGCAAGCTTTCAACGACGCCATTGCCGGCGCTCCGTTCGATAAATAAACCCTCATCATCCACCTTTTGGCAGTAAATATTGGACAGCTCCTCCAAGCCGGTCGAACGCCGGTCCTCCCATACGACTACGACGCCGGATTGCAGCCGGGCTATCTGTGGATTCTTTTGCTTGTGACGGGCGGTGCATACC